>JBATHN010000467.1:0-2063 GCA_049666885.1 Desulfobacterales bacterium | reverse complement strand
TTTTTTCCAGATCCTGCTTGCCTTCGTGAGGAATACAGATAAACGTCATCTCGGGCATCAAGCGCGGCAAGAGGCCGTCCAACAGCGTTTTCATAGACCGTTCTTCGAGCAGAAATATCATGCGGCTCATTTCAAACCGGCTCCTTCGAAAAGCCCTTGTTTCCAAAGCGCGCCGGGCAGATCGCCTTCGGCTGCCAGTTTTCGTAATAAATCACTCTCTGATGCTCGCCGGACTGTGGTGAAGCCATCCTCTTTTACCAGCCAGTAAATCTCTTCCAGTTGCGCGCCGTTGAGGAAGTCGGGGGAATGTGTGGAAACGAACACCTGCCCGCCGCGCCGGGCATAGTCGCGGAACTCCTCGATCAACTCATACAGCAACTCCGGATATAACTGGTTATCCGGTTCCTCTACAGCTAAAAGCGGGTGCGGCTTCGGGTCATATAGCAGCACCAGGTAAGCGAACATTCTAATTGTGCCGTCGGAGACATAACGGGCGATAAAGGGATCTTTGAACGTGCCGTCCTGGAACCGCAGCACCAGCCGTCCATCTTCCGTTGGTTTCGCCTCAACCTTGCTCACTCCAGGCACGCGCTCTTTCATAGCCTGGAGAACCTTCTCAAAGCGATCGGGATAGTTCTCGTAGAGGTACTGTGCCACCTGAGCAATGTTGTCCCCGCGCGTTGAAAGGTGTTCCGCATAACCCGCCTCGGCGCTTGGCCGTGCGTCCCCGATATGAAAATCAGATATGTGCCAATTTTCGATCAGACTGCGAAATTCCGCCACGACTCGGAATTCTTTGAACTGCCCCAGTCCCTTGATTGCCAGGACTCCAGGATCGTCGAGAACGTACTCTTTGCGATCGGCTTCCACACCTTCCTGTCCATAGGCGGATTCGTTTGTGATGGCCGTGCCTTTGCCCTTTGAAAAATCCACAAAATGCCAGGGCTGACCATATTGCCCTCGCCTGAATTTAAGAACCTCCCGAACTACGACCGGCCGCCCCGCATCTTCGCCAATTTCCAGTTGATAGGTTGCAAGTCTTCCACCGCTCTCACGAAACTTCACCATGATCCCGATCGGTCCTTTTTCGCCACGGCTAACCAGCTCCCGGAGTCCGCCCCTTCGCGCCACTGCTGACGCCACGTTCTGCGCCAGAGCCTCCTTGAGGAAGCTGAACACATCAAAAAGGGTTGATTTCCCGGAACCATTCGCGCCGACAACAATGGTGAGGCGCGGCAGATCTTTCAATTCCGCCAGACGAAACAAACGGTAATTGCGGATTTCAATGCTTTCGATTTGCATGCATTACCTTTTCTAAAACATTTCCAATTTTCCGGCTCTCGGTCCGGCCTGGGCCAAATTGTGAGTTCCGGCCTTGCCAGCACGAGGCTGTTGTAAGCCAGCTCCTCGATCGACCAGCTCTTGCGTTCACAAATCTTGAAGAGCAGGTAAGAAGGCTCGCGCGCATTTTCGCCGAATCCCCTACAGAGCTTGCGGAGCAGATCGGCCGCGCCACTCTCACCATGCTGGTCCAAAGCTCGAATTAGGTGTTGCGTCGGCTCCTAGGCGGTCAGGCGCTTATCTGTAGTCAGGTCCCGGTCTGCGGGCAGTTCGTCCCGCTTCACCTGTTGCACCTTGCCGCCGCGCGCCGAGACGATGCCCGTTTCGAAGAGGCCGTTAACGGCCGTGTTCTTGGCCCTGGAAAGCGTCCCGGCCAAGGGTCCAAAACCTTGACATTTGCACCGCGTTTGAGTTCTTCGAGTCGGTCCATTATGATTCTCGTTTTCTATCTTCAAAAATCTCGCTTTCTGGCAAGGGAGAGTTTGCACCACCGCTCCTCACCCACTCGTCGACTTCCTGCTTGTTAAATTTCCAAAGCCGGCCAATCTTGTGACCCGGCATTTGCCGTTCGCTAATCCACTTGTAGACAGTATCCCTCTTGATGCCGAGATGGTCAGCAATCTCATCCACGGAGAGCCATCGGTCTTCCATCATTTTACTCCGCTCACTGTTGGCTTCATCGGGTGCCTCACAACAGCTTATATGTTTTGTTTCGATCGATG
>JBATHN010000466.1:0-1730 GCA_049666885.1 Desulfobacterales bacterium | reverse complement strand
AGTAATTGAACCCTAACGCTCGAGCGTATGCAGGATCAGCTCTGAAGCATCGATTGTATTTTCGGCCAGTTCCACGAGGTGGCGGTGATGGGTGAAAAAAATCACCTGAGTCTTGTGCGAGAGTTCCGCCAAGACCTGGAGCGTCGCGGCGGCGCGGTCATCGTCAAACATGATCAGAATGTCGTCGACGATCAGCGGCAGCGGTTCGTTGTTATTCAGATAGGCCTCCAATCCCGCCAATCTCAGCGCCAGGTAAAGTTGGTCGGCCGTCCCGTCGCTCATACCCTCCACGGTGACGATGTCTCCACCTCCCGATCGCACGCCCGCGATCACCGGCCGTCCGTCTCCGGCGAACTCCGCCCTGATGCCGGCGTAAGAGCCGCTCGTGATCCGGCTGAACAGGGCTGACGCCCGCTTCAGTAATGGTCCCTGGCTTTTGTCCCGGTAGCGTTCGATGGCCAGGTTCAGCACCCTGGACGCAATCTTCAGTCGCGCGTAGTGAGTGACGTCGGCATCAAGGCCTCCCAGGATGACCTGAAACTCCTCGGCCAGCTCGGCGGCTCTGGCGCTGCCATCCATTTTGCTCAGCTCGGTCCTTTCGCTTCCAATGGTCTGGTCGAGTTCGGATTTCGTGGTCTCGCGGTCTTCAATCGCCGACGTCAGACGGTCAATCTCACCCGCGATACCGTCTGGATCGAGAGCCAGGGCCTCTTCGACAAAGTCTTCCACGGTGGCACCGGCAGACAGCTTGTGCAACCGGGTATCGATTTTTTTCAGATCGGATTCGATCTGGCGGCGTCGGTTAGAGCGCCGTTCGGCCTCGGGAAGTTCATCGGCACTGTTGCAGCCGGCCTGCTTGCACTTGTTCATGAGCCGGGTCCCGATCTGCAGGATATCGTCGCAGGCCTGATCGAGACGCCCGCGCTCCTGCGCCAACTGTTTTTGGAGGGTCTCCAGCTTGGAGCGGGCATCCCGCGACCGGTTGAGTCGGGTGTGCAACTCGAGCGCCGCTTCATCCGAAGGCCGTTCAACCAAATCCCGCGCGACAGCTGCCACCAGATGGTCAACCTTACGGACAAATGCATCGCTGTCGCGGTCGATGCCGTCGATGCGCTTTTCCAGAATCCCGGCCTCCTTGAGCTTATCGAAGAGGCTTCTGAGGTCATCCATAACGGCATTGGCCTCGGCCGGCAAGGCTTTGGCGGTGAGGCCGATCGACCGCACCGCTTCTTCCCATTTCTGCTGCCACACTCGCCGTTCTTTTTCGTTTTGTTCCAGGCGCAATTGGGCCGCTGCCAGCTCCCTTTCCCGCCGAGCTTTGTCCCGTAACAATTGATCCCGTCTGAGAGAAAGATCGTCCGCATCTTGGACCCATGTTTGAGCCCGTTTGATCAGACCGCTCAGCGATTCATCCGCCGCAACGGCGAGACCGGAAGACTCCCGCAGACCTTGAACCAGGTTTAACCGCTGCGCATCGATATCCTCTTTCAACGCGTCGGCCTTGGTCTGCCGTATCCTCACCTCGCTCACCTTTTCGGTCAGTGACTGAAAATTACGCGCCCACTGCCCCATTTCCTTCGGATACCGCGGTACAAGTCCCAAAGGCTGCCACGCGGCCACCCATTCGGCCGTGAGGTCGTTTTTTTCTTTCTCGGCCGACTCGAGGTCTTCTTCCAGCAGCGACAGTTGACCCTCTGCAGCGGTTTGGTCGGCCAACAGCCGGGCCTTCG
>JBATHN010000465.1:0-1724 GCA_049666885.1 Desulfobacterales bacterium | reverse complement strand
CGATTACAGGGAACCGGTCCGATTACAGGGAACCGGTCGATTAAAGAAGAATTTTTAGGTCCGCCCGTCTACCGGGCGGTCTTTCTTGGCTGGAAATCAGCCGAGAGGCTGTTGGAAAGTTTGTGCGCTTACCACTGCTGCCGGGATCGGCGCCGCCCGACCTCCAAGCCGTCACACCGGCTCCAGCAGTCGCTCCCGTACTGTGACCGAGGCAAAAATGACGAATGCTGCCGACATACTGATCGTCGATGACGAATCGATCGTCTGTGAAACACTGGAAGGTCTGCTCGACTTCCAGGGGCACCGGGTTGCCACTTGCAGCAGCGGTGCGGAGGCTCTGAACTGCATCCGCCGGAAAAATTTTGACTTGGTTTTTCTGGACATCCGGCTACCGGACATGGACGGGTTTCAGATTCTGGCCGCAATCCGCAAAGAAGCGGCGGGGGTCCTCGTCATCATGATCACCGGCGACGCCACCATCGAAACGGCTGTGGAGGCGCTCAAAAGTGGCGCGTACGGCTACCTTCGCAAACCGATCCGGATCGAGGAGTTGACCAAGACGATCAAGAACGCTCTCGATCACCGCGAACTTGATCAGGCCCGCCGACGTTCGGAAGCCGCCCTGAGGGACAGTGAGGAGCGCTTCCGGACCCTGGTCGAAAATTCGCTGATCGGCATCTGCATCGTCCAGAACAAAAAAATCATATATCAGAATCCGGAACAGAAAAAATTGTACCGGTCCTTTGCCAGTGTTTCACCGGAGACGCTGATTCATTTTATCCACCCGGATGATGTTGAAAAAGTGACCAAATGCTATCGCACACTCATCGCGGGAAAAGAAAATTCGGTGGAAACCGATTTTAGGATCTATCCCTCGGGAAGCGAAAAGAAAGATACCGATATCCGCTGGCTGCAGTGTCGCGCCAGCTTGTTTCAGTACCGGGGTGCCGATGCCATTCTGATCAACCTGATGGACATCACCCGTTCGCAGGAACTTGAACATTTCCTGCGGGTAAAAAGCAAAATGATTTCCCTGGGACGTGTCGCGGCCGGTATCGCCCATGAAATCAGAAATCCACTGACCGGCATCAACTCCTACCTTTTTACACTCGAAGACCTGCTGAAAGCAGAGGAACTCGATGCCGATACGGTCGAGATGATGAAAAAGATCGTCGAACAGGTGCAGGGGGCTTCCAACAAGATCGAATCGGTCATCAAACGGGTGCTCGATTTTTCGAGGCCCGGTGTTCCCTCCATGTCGCTGATCAGCATGAACGCCCCCCTGCAGGAGGCGCTCAATCTTTCGGCGGTCAGCCTGCGCAAGAAGGGAATCACGGTCGACATTGACCTGGATCCCGGGTTACCGATGAGTTACGGGGATGCGAATCTGATCGAGCAGGTGGTATTGAACCTGATCGACAATGCCGTGAAATCCATGGAGAAAAAGAACGCTGAAAAGCGGTTGATCCTTCGATCGTACTCTGAAAACAATCATATCTGCCTTAGCGTCTCAGACACTGGATCCGGGATCCCCATCGGCATCCGGGAAAAGATCTTCTACCCGTTTTTCACAACCGAGACCGACGGCTCAGGCATCGGACTGGCCATCTCGCTGCGGATCATCAACGATCACCGTGGTGCCATTACGGTCGAGAGCAATGAGTCGGGCGGGGCCAGATTTACCATCGAACTACCCATAGAGAAAAGGATGCAAATCCAATGAC
>JBATHN010000464.1:0-2324 GCA_049666885.1 Desulfobacterales bacterium | reverse complement strand
CTCGAGTTTCAGGTTGCCTTCGTGGCGATAGATGACCTCGGGTCGGCCGACACAGAATTCAAAATCTTCGCGCCGCATGGTCTCGATGAGAATCGCCAATTGAAATTCTCCCCGGCCCTTGACCACGCTCGCGTCCCGATCTTCGCCTTCCTCCACCTGAATGGCCACATTGCCCAAGGTTTCCTTCAACAGGCGATCACGAATCCGGCCGGCCTGGACGTACTTGCCGTCCCTACCGCTGAAGGGCGAGTCGTTGATCACGAATTTCATCGACACCGTCGGTTCGTCCACGCTGATCCGCGGTAATGCCTGCGGCGCATCGAGATTACAGATCGTATCGCCGATCTTGACATCCTCGATGCCGGCCAGAACCACGATATCACCGGCTTGAACCTCATCGACATCCCGCAGCTTCATGCCCTCGAAAACCTGGAGCTTGGAGACCTTGAGCGGCATGCTTTCGCCGGACTTACCAATGCACACCAAGCTGTCCCGGGAACGCGCCGTGCCGTTGAAGATCTTGCCGACCGCCAGCCGGCCGAGGTAATCCGAATAGCCGAGGTCCGACACCCGCATCTGAAACGGTGCCGCGGGGTTGTGGGTCGGACCGGGAATCTCCGTCAGGACCGTGTCCAGAAGTTCGTGCAGGTTTTTCCCCTTTTCATTCATTCCCCTCTGAGCAATACCCTCGCGGCCTATGGCGTAGAGTAGGGGGAATTCGAGCTGATCGTCGGTGGCGTTCAGATCGATCAATAGATCGTAGATTTCATCCAAGACCTCTTCGGGTCTGGCGTCCTGCCGATCAATTTTATTGATGACCACGATGATCTTCAGACCGGCTTCGAGGGCCTTTTTCAGAACGAAGCGGGTCTGCGGCAAGGGGCCTTCGGAGGCGTCGACGAGCAGAATGGCACCGTCGGCCATGGACAGGGCCCTTTCGACTTCACCACCGAAATCCGCATGCCCGGGCGTGTCGATGATATTGATCCGAACATTCTGCCACCTTACCGAGCAGTTTTTGGCCGCAATGGTAATACCGCGCTCACGCTCCAGATCCATTGTGTCCATGAGACGATCGTCGACCGTCTGATTGTCCCTGAATAAACCGCTCTGCCGGAAAATGGCATCGACCAGAGTGGTCTTACCATGGTCGACGTGGGCGATGATGGCGATATTTCTAACGTTGTCGTTTGTCAGTGCTTCGGTCATGGGTCGTGCCTTCCAACAAAACAGGCAGAGCCACCGTTTGACTCTGCCTAAAAGATCGGTTGAACACCTGCTGCGGGGCTGCGGTTGATCCGTCGCGCTAAAATATCCCGCCCGTGAAGCGGAAGCCGTAGTGCGACCGGGTTGCGGTTTCAGCCGCCGGTTTATCCTCGGATAAGCACAGGTGTTGAATGAGCGTCCACAGATGTATCGGTTGTGTCATTTGGGTTTAGAGTGCTTTTACATTCAATGCTTTCTGACCGCGCGGGGTCAGTTCAACTTCAAATGAGACGCGATCAGACTTTCGTAACCCGAAGTGTCCTTCGAAAACGACATTCGATTTGTGAAAAAAGATCTCGTTTCCGTCTTCGGCTTCGATAAAACCGTACCCTTTATCCTCACTGTACCATTTGATTCTGCCCTCAGCCATTATAATGGTGCTCCTTTCTCGAGGATACCAGTGAAAAGGTGTCAGGAGGTGATTTCGGGATCAGTCCGGCCGCATAGTAGACATCATGCGGTGACAGCACCATTTATCCCAAATATAATTCCCAATAAATTCACGCAGCCTATTTAGTTTAAAAATAATGATTAAAAACGATTTTAAAACCTTATATTTATATCCGAATGACGTAGGGATGTCAAATGCCGTATAAACGACATTTAGGGTTTACGAACGAACTTGACAAGAACGCCTGCGATCGGTACGAAAACCCTATCTCACCGAAACGCTTGAATCCCAAATGAGGGTCACGGTAAGAAATAATTCCATAAGATTGCGCCGGATTTGGGTTCGTCTCCAAGGCACATCCAGCGGCGCATATCGAGATACGTGTCGGTGGATGTAACGCAGTAGTCGATCCAAAAGACAAGCAAGATGTGGAATTATTTCTTTCTGGGGCCCTATAAACCGCACAGGAGACGTCGATGCTCACCGAACCTTACGCATCTTTATATGAACGCCTATCCGCTGTTATTCCGCCAAAGCGGTTGATTGTCGACCCGCTGCGAACCCTGGCCTACGGTACGGATGCCAGCTTCTATCGTCTGATCCCTAAAATCATCGTCAAGGTCGAAACCGAAGCCGAAACCACGGCTGTGTTAGCGGCCTGCCGCGC
>JBATHN010000463.1:0-1875 GCA_049666885.1 Desulfobacterales bacterium | reverse complement strand
CAATCTCGTCCTTTCCCGCGGCATAAAAGCCGGCATAAAAACCATGAACGAGGCGATGCGCGGGGAGATCATCGAAAATGATTTCGAAGGCTCGATCGACATTATACCGGAAATGATGGCATCGACCGAGGATAACCTGCATGATCAAAGATCCGGCCAACCGAAATTCGACACTGAAAAAGCACAAAAGATTTTTTTCGGGCTGCTGTACGACGTTTCCCCAACAACCGAAGAATCGACCGCCCTGCAACCGGAAGAGGAGGAAATCTTCCGAATGATCCTGCCGGCGCTCAAACGCCTGGGGCAGCAGGTGGAGCGGACCTTCGATCACTATGCTGCCAACTTCGACAATGAACGTGTGGAAAAGCTCTACATCTCCAGCACGGTCCGCCCCCATCGCCGCATTGTCGATTACATCGGGGACGAACTCGGACTGCCGCGGGAAACCTTCGATCCTTTCGTCACGACTCCCGAATATCTGGGTGAGGTCGAAGCGCCTTTGTCAGAAGCCGAAAGAGGATCATATGCACCGGCAATCGGTATGGCGCTTTCCACCAACTCACAAACACCGAATTTTCTCTATACCTACAAGGAAAAGGCCAAAGCCGCTCGAACCAAATTACTCAACAAGGTTACGGCCATCGCCGCTCTCGTTCTGCTGGCGATCTGCGTCGGATTTTACAGCTGGCAGAATCGTCTGATCGAAGAGAAAAAAAGCGACCTCAAGCGGCTCCAGAACCAACTGGGCACTTACAGAGTCCCAGTGGACCAAAAACTGATTCTCAATCTGGTCGAAAAGACGAAAAATAAAAACCAGGATTTTCTGGAATTCAGCCGAAAATACGTGAGCGTTGTGGCCCTGACGGAAATATCGAATTTGACGCCCACCAACATTCGTCTGACCGGCATTTCGGTCCGGTTTGCCCCCAAGGCCGGCGGCAAAGAACCCCCGCAGAAAAACGTGATTTTGGAGGGGATTGTTCTCGGCGACCGAACGACTTTCGAACCGGCCCTGGCCGGTTACTTGATCCAGCTCAGCGGATCTCCCCTGTTCAAGCAACCGGTGATCAACCAGAAGGAACCCGGTTTTTTCAACGACAAGGAAGTGCTGCGGTTTACAGCGCAGCTCAAGCTCGTTTAAAATCGCTATGGCCAAAATAAACCTGACATCGGTTCCCACCAAAAGTCTTTTGAATGTGATCATTTTCGGCGGCGGCATCATCCTTTTCGTGCTGTTGGCCATTTTACCGGCGCAAAGAGAATCCAAAGCGCTCGATGGTCGGATCGAAGAGACCAGTGAACGGATCAAGGAGGAACAGATCCTGACACCGCTCTATGAGAGCCTTTTAAAGAAAACGCAGATGAAACCCCCCGAGGGACTGAATGTCGTTCCTCCGGAGAAACTAAAGCGGGGCGAAACCGACAAAGTTGACCGGACTTTTCAGGAGATGGCCACGGAAAGCAACCTTCAGCTGGCTGAATATTCACCGGAAATCCAATCGATGATCGGTGAGACCGGCAACCTGAAAGTCAGCCTGCTGTTGAAGGGGGACTTTTTTAATTTGCAGTCGTTCCTGCTCCAGCTCTGCCGACTGCCGTATCTTGACGAGATCGAGGAGATTACGATCAAGTCGTCCAGCGAAACGAAAGAGTTCCGGCTGCGGTTGCTGCTGGCCCGCGAGTAGATATTCGCCGGCAGTGTTCGGTTTCGAGCCCATGCCGGACACCGAAATCTTCTCTTAAATTGATGATTGAATAGTGATATGATAAAACAACTTATGCGGTTTTTCGCCTGGAGCCCTTCTTTCAGCGTCGGACCTAACGGACACCGACAGATCAATCACGGCTCCCGGTCGCGGCCGCATTGCCCTTAAG
>JBATHN010000462.1:0-2427 GCA_049666885.1 Desulfobacterales bacterium | reverse complement strand
AGCTGAGCAGATCGACGCCCATCTTTTGAACGTCGATCGGCACCATTCCGACCGAATCGACCGCATCGGTGTGAAATATCACCTTCTTCTCACGGGTGATCTTAGCAATCTCCTCGATCGGTTGAATGGTGCCGGTTTCATTGTTGCTGTGCATGATTGAGACCAGGATGGTCTCGTCGGTAATGGCATCGGCCACCTCCTGGGGATTGACCCGGCCCTTTTCGTTTACCGAAACCGATGTCATCTTGTAGCCCATCGACTGAAGGCGCTTGAGACTCCTTATGACGGCATTGTGTTCGATGTTCGATGTGACGATGTGCTTGCCCTTTTCGGCATTGGCCATCGCCACTCCTTTAATGGCGTGATTGACCGATTCGGTGCCGCCGGAGTTGAACACCACTTCCTTGGGCATGGCCGCATTGATCAGTTCGGCAACCGAATGGCGGGCTTTTTCGAGGGCTTCGGCGGCGGCTTCGCCGCTTTTGTGCTGGCTGGAAGGATTGTGGTAGTCCTTATTTATGGCATCGATCATTGCCGCTTTCACTTCCGGCAGCAACGGTTTGGATGATATCTGGTCCAGGTTGATTATCTTCATTTTTCCGCTTTCCCCCATCGGTTAGTGTTCCTCTTCAAGGCTACTGTGGCAGGCTTCGCAGAAAGTTGACCCCTCTTTTATTTCGATGTCGCAGTAGGGGCAGTAACAGTTTTCTCCATGAGCGTGCTCATGCTTTTCGGTGCGGACCGCCTCCGGTCTTTTTTTCCCGGCTTTTCGGTCTTCATAATCCTGGATGGCCAGGTGTAGTGCATCTGCACCCAGATTAGAGCAATGGAGCTTGTTTTTAGGCAGGCCTTCGAGGGCTTTGGCGACGTCTTTGTTGGTGATTTTCTTGGCTTCCGCGACGGTTTTTCCTCTTGCAATTTCGGTCAGCATGCTCGAAACGGCGATGGCAGAGCCGCATCCGAAGGTCTGGAACTTGATGTCCTCGATCTTTTCATCGGTTATTTTTAAATAAATTGTCATCATGTCCCCGCAAAGGGGATTGCCGACTTCACCGATACCGTTCGCTTTCTCGATCACTCCGACGTTTCTGGGATTTCTGAAATGATCCATAACGACTTTGTTGTACATGACAGTGCCTCCTTATTATAAATGCTCAAGTCTGGATAATAATAACCATCAATTCCGCGCAGTAAAGAATGCCGTTTGTCCGGGAACCGGAAAGGCTTCAGCGCCGGCGTCGGCATCTAAACACACCAGGTGGCAGAAGGGAAGCGCAAAATTATGAATTTCCGGGCAGAAACTAGCTGAGTTCCAGTTCCAGATTTCATAAAAATCTTGGCTCAATTTCCGTTCCAGAAATGTGCAATTTTCTGCAAGTTCAAGGAAATCGGCGGCATTGCGCGGAGGCATACTACTGTATGCCGCACAAGCGATGACACCGATTGACGCCGATCTGTCCCGAAGCAGACGGGGAATTGCGGGAAAGGGCCATGTTGGGGCGGAAACTATCTGGGTGCCAATCCAGAAACGGTAGATTTTGGTTCAGGCCAAGGCCGCAGCGAATTTTAAACCGCAGGCGTAGCCCGGCTACGTCGAGGATTTCAAATTAACGAGAACGTCGGCCTGGGCCAAAAGATGCTGTTACTGGATGGGCACTAGCTGAGTTCCCGCACTGCCTGCTTGATTAACCGTCCAATGGCCAGTTTTTGAGGGCAGCGGCTCTCGGCTGCGGTATAATCGAGCGCCGCCAGGTGTCGGCGGGTTTCGGTCGGCATACTGCGGAAGACGGCCTGCGCCTGTTCCTTGTTCCCGTAGCTGCGGCTGTACATCAGGCAGCGCATGACATCGCCGATGGGTGGCTGATGGGCCACAGCCGGCTCACAGATAGCGGTGCACCCGGCGCAATAGTCCGATTGCGTTTCGCGGGCATAGTGCCGCAAAAGCCGCATGTCGCCTGAGCTGAGGCGGGTTTTGTCCAGCGCGGCAGAGACGTTGCTCATCAGCAACGTCAGGTTCGGCATCTGGGAGCAGATGCTGGCAATCTGCTGATTATCCCACACCGCTTTGAGTTTGGCCTGACCGTCAGTAAACCCTTTCTTCAGAAACCGTCCCGCCAGCTTCAGCTCGGTTTCCGTTCCGGTTTTCACTGGTCCGCCGGCCTGGGTCTTCATGGCCGTCAGGCCGATGCCCGCCTTGGTGCAGGCATCCACCGCCGCCCGCATTTGGTCGGTTTGCATGAGCCTGTAATTGTAGGACATCATGATGCCGTCGATCCAGCCCAACTTGGCGGCTTCCAGCAGGCAATTTTCCATATTGCTGTGGGTGCTGAAACCGAAAAAGCGGAGTTTACCGCTGGCCTTGGCTTTCTCGCCCCAGGCCTTGATATCACCGTCCATCTTGCTGATACTTCGGATACCGTGGACGAA
>JBATHN010000461.1:0-2886 GCA_049666885.1 Desulfobacterales bacterium | reverse complement strand
GCATCATCAAGGAGGTGCTCAAGTCCGGTCACCCGGTACCGCCGCCGGTCTGCCTCCTCTCCGGCGGAGAGACAACCGTCGTGGTCCGCGGCAAGGGTCTCGGCGGACGGAACCAGGAATTCGCTTTGGCCCTTGCGCCGCAAATCGCCGGCCACACCGGCGTCATCGCCTTGAGTGCCGGAACCGACGGAACCGACGGTCCGACGGATGCCGCCGGAGCTATCGTCGACGGAACGACTACAGCGCGAGCCGAAGCTCTGGGTCTGAACTACCGATGTTACCTGGAGGCCAACGACGCCTACCGTTTCTTTAAAAAAACCGGAGAGTTGCTTTTCACCGGCCCCACCAATACCAATGTCATGGATATGCGCGTGATTCTCGTTTCCGTGATGACACGACACTATTGGCCTTCGATGCCGAGCAGTTCGTAGAGACTCAGATCGCCGAGGGCGTTGTTGAGGTTGCGGAGCCGAAACTTGGATTGGGCTGCGCGCCGGGTGTTCTCGCCAATGATGATGCCGTTCGGATAAGATTTTGTCAGTTCCTGCAGCCTGAAGACCGTATTGACGGCGTCGCCGATTACCGTGTAGTCCATTTTCTTGTCGAACCCGATGTTGCCGACCACCACGTCCCCTGTGTGCACGCTGATGCCGATGTGCAGGGCATTTCCCATTTCCTCTTCGAAGGCCTTGTTGATCGGAGCAATCGCCTCTTTCATTTCCAACGCCGCGGCCGCGGCATTATCGGCATCCCGCACACTCGATACCGGCGCACCGAAAAGGGCCAGAAACCCGTCGCCGAGGTACTTGTCGACGATGCCGTTGTGCTTGAAGACGATCTCTCCCATGACCGAAAAGAAATTGTTCAAAATCGAGACGGTTTTTTGCGGTCCCATTTCCATGGCCAGTTCGGTAAACCCCCTGATGTCGATGTTGAGCAAGGTGACGGTCTTGACCTCGTCGACGACGCTCCGGCCGGTGCGCTCGCCCTGAATGATGTTATCCAAGACCGCCTTGGGCACAAATTTCTGGAACATCCGGCGCACACCGCGTTCGTGTTCGGCCATCGAGACCGTCTCCTTGTAGAGACGCGCATTTTCGATGGCAATGCTGACCGAAGCCGCTATCGACTGGAGCAAATCTTCATCGTTGGGAGAAAAGTCGCCGTTGATCTTGTTGAGGACTTCGATCACGCCGATCACTTTTCCCTGTGAAATCATGGGCACGCACAGCGCCGAGCGGGTCAGATAACCGGTGTACTTGTCGACACCCGGAAAAAAATGCGGGGATTTCTGAGTGTCGTTGACGATGATCGCCTCTCCCCGGGCGGCCACATAGCCGGCAATACCCTGACCAATTTTGAGACGAAACTTCTTCATCGACGACAACTGGGTGTTGAAGGCCACGGCCAGCTCCAGCTCGTCTTTCTCGAGAAACAATAGCGACCCGGCTTCGACATTCATCAGGACCCTGACCATGTCCATGGTGTATTTGAGGACTTTTTTCATGTCGAAGGTCGAGGATGCCAGCGCGCTGCCTACCTGTTTGATCGTTTCCAGTTCGCGATTGCGTTTGAGGACGGCGGCCGAAAGGCGGTTGCGTTCGATCGCGATCGACAACCCGTTCACGATCCACTCGATCAGATTCTGCAGCCCGTCGAAGAGCCCTTGAGCTTTGGCGGATAGGACCAGAACGCCGGTGACCACCCCGTCGCTGCGCAAGGGGGACAGGAGACAGGTCCTGCGGCCGTTTTTCAGAAAGAGCTCCTCCAAGATGTCGTCGGCGTCGCGGTCGGTGTCATCCCCGCTGAACATCGCTCCCGCAGATCGGGTGTCATCGATGACGAGAGTCGTCTCCTGATTGAGGACTTTTTCGATGACGGTTTCCCTGTAATAGAGTTGCGCACCTTTCGTGACATCGGCAGGACCGTGGGCCATCATGTCGAAAACGGTCAGGTAACCGGGTTTTTGGCTGTTTTTCGTCAACACCAGTGCAATGTCGAAGGCAATGACGGTGTGCATCTCACTCAAAACGGCCTGGAGCAGCTCGCTGTCACGAAAGCTGGAGTTGATGATCTTGAAAATTTTTTCGATCGATCTAAGCTGCAGAAAGCCGCGTTCGTTCTCCTTGATCAACCGCAGGTTCTCGAACGTGAAAGCGGCGTTGCTGAGAAGCGGGGTGAGCGCTTCGATGTCTTCCTGACCGTAAACCCGGGCGTCGTCCTTGCGCGAAAGCGTCAGAACGCCGATGATCTCCTTGCTGGTCTTGATCGGCATGCAGACAAATGATTTGGTGCCGTAGTGCGGCAGATTGGCACGGCCGAAGCGTCGGTCTTTTTCAACGTCCTTGACCACCAGAGGCGACTTGTTGATGACCGCATACTTGGCAATGCTGGTTTCGAAGTCGATGCGGTCGCCCAGTTTGACGTATTCACCCAGGCCGACGCTGGCTTTGACCACAAATTCTTTGCGCGCTTTTTTTTCGATGGTCAACACCGACCCCAGGTCCGATCGGGTCAGCATAAGGGCCCGTTCCAGGGTGACGTAGAGAATTTCTTCGGGATCGAAGGTGACGTAGCACAGCTCAGAGAGTTCTTTGAGGATCGATATTTCCGAAGCCTTCTTTTCAAGCTGGTGAAAGGTGCTGCCAAACTGTTTCTGGAGAGCCGAAAAAGATTCCACGATGTTCTGCAGTTCGTCCGCGCCGGTCTTTATTTTCTCCCCGGCCATGTCGGCGAAAAAGTCTTTCGTCATTTCCTGAGAGATGGTGGCGATTTTATCGAAGAGGCTTCTGAGGATGATGAAGCCGACCAGCGAAAAAACCAATACCCCCATAAAAAAAACCGGGACGTAACGGTCGGTGAGGATATTGTACTTGTAGCCGAAGT
>JBATHN010000460.1:0-2969 GCA_049666885.1 Desulfobacterales bacterium | reverse complement strand
AAACTTTAGGACTTTCAAAGCACACTGCGAAAGAATTGGAGAAACTGTTGGCGTAAAAATATATGGAGCCAATAATTAGCAACTGCTGCGCGTTATGCGGAAGCACTCGGAATTGGTGGTAGGGATAAGATAAGCATAGTTGGAGTTTAAACTCAATGAAAGCGCTCGTTTTAGGCGGCTGCGGTATTCAAGGAAGAGCAGCACTATACGATTTATCACGAAATTCAAATGTTGACCAGGTAACCTGCGCAGATATTCAGCCCGATCTCGTTCATTCCTTTGGCTTTTTAGACACGGCCAAAATTCAGTCTATAGGGTTAGATGCCAATGACCCAAACGCATTGGCGTCCATAATGGACAATAAATTTGATATTGTTCTTGATTTTTTGCCTCCACAATATATTCGGACCGTTGCAGAGGCTGCGATTAAATGTGGGGTTAGTCTGGTCAACACCAACTACGCATACGATATCCTTGATCTTGATTATGCAGCAAAAGAAAAGGGAATCTCGATCATCCCGGAATGCGGTCTTGATCCAGGAATTGACCTGATACTTTACCATTATAGTTTAAAGCACTTCGATAAGGTGTTTAAGCTCAATTCATATTGTGGGGGGATTCCAGAAAAGGCGGCCTGTAATAATCCGCTTAAGTACAAAATCAGCTGGAACATGAATGCCGTTTTGAAAAGCCAGATAAGAGATGCAAGGCTAATCGCGGACTCTGAACATGTATACATTCCAGCGGAAGATCAGCATGATAATGCGTTTATTCACAGTATTGAATTCCTCGAGCTTGGAACACTGGAGGCCATTCCAAACGGCAATGCTGTGTATTATGTTAACTTGCTGAAAATAAATAATAATTTAATTGAAACCGGGAGGTTTACACTTCGATGGCCCGGTTGGTGTTCATTCTGGAATCCACTGAAAAAACTCGGTTTTCTAAGTGATGAGCCGATCAACGGATTGTCTGAAAAGGTGTCACCACTTGAAATGGTCGCCAAACTGCTCGAGCCTCAACTGCAGTATGAAGACAGCGAAAAAGATCTATGTGTGATGGTGAACAATGTCGAGGGAGTACGGAATGGAAAACGCCAAATATTGACTTGCTCCCTGTTGATTGAGAGAGATCTGGTGACAGGTCTAATGGCCATGAGTATGGGCGTTGCCTATCCCGCCTGCATTGCAGCAGAGATGATTGTGAAAGGTGAAATTACCAAAAAGGGTGTGCTTTCGCCGGCCTTAGACGTTCCTTGTGATTTATTCATGGATCAGTTGAATAAGAGAGGTATCAAGATAACCGAAACGATTGAACAGCTGAAAGGATGACCCAAAGGATCGCAGTAACCCATAACGAAAGGAGGTGCGTATGGAAGGTTTTAATAAAATCCTTTACCCCATAGCGCTGACCGACATGTCCCCTATCATAGCGCCTTATGTGGTCACTATGGCGAGAAAGTTCGATGCCGAAGTACACCTGTTACATGTCCTGCGCCGCTTCGATTGGTTCGTGGACACCTATGTTTTGGATTCCCCGGAACCGGATTTTATACGCATTGCCAGTGATTTTGAAAGTCAAGTGCTGGCGCAGGTTAAACAAAAACTCGATGCGTTTATCAAGCGCCATTTCAAGGAGGTTAGTATCGGAAAGGTCGCTGTTGTTTCAGGGACCCATTACAAAGAAATTCTACAATATGCGGAATCTGAAAACATTGATCTCATCATCATGGGCACCGGTACCACCCTTCAGAAAGTGATATTTGGCGCGGTCGCGGAAAAAGTCTCGAGACTTGCCAATGTCCCTGTAATGTTAATCAAAAGCAGCTCAAGTAAATGATTAAAAGCATCCCAAGCAGGAAAGGAGAGAAAGCATGGCAACCAAACGTGAGAAGCGTGACCCTTATCTCTGGGAGGCATTGATATCGATCCTGGGATTGATTGTCTTTATCAGCCTGGCGATTGTGCGCTATGAATCAGACGCCCAGGTACCCATTCTGCTGGGTGCGTTCGTAGCGGCGGTGATCGGCTTGAGGGCCGGTTTTACCTGGAAAGAAATTCAAACCGGCATGCTCGATGGCATTACCAATTCACTCCAGGCTATCGTGATTTTGCTCATCATCGGCATTCTCATCGGTGTGTGGATCTTAAGCGGCGTGGTCCCCACGCTGCTCTACTACGGCTTGAAAATATTGCACCCGAAGATATTTCTTCCGGCAGCCTTGATCATCTGTTCGATCACCTCCCTGGCCACCGGTACTTCCTGGGGCACCACGGGAACCATCGGCATCGCTTTAATCGGTATCGGCGAGGGGCTGGGCTTTCCGCTGCCGGTGGTGGCCGGCGCGGTGCTTTCCGGGGCCTATTTCGGTGACAAAATGTCGCCCTTGTCTGACACCACCAACCTGGCTCCGGCCATGGTAGGTACCGACCTTTACACGCACATAAAGCACATGAGCTATACAACCGGTGTCAGCTATGGCATCACACTTGTGATCGAGTTTGTGTTAGGCTTCTTTTACGGTGGCGGGCAGGCGAATTTAGAAAAAGTCAATCAAATCCTGACCGGCATCAACGCGCAATTCAATATAAATCCGCTCATGCTGATTCCGCCCGCACTTGTCATGATTCTGGCGATTCGAAAAATACCAGCTGTACCGGGCATAGCGATCGGAATTCTATCGGCCGGTATTATTGGAGTGATATTTCAAGGCAATACTTTTGGCAGCCTGCTGTCGGCAGCTTATGGCGGTTATGCCAGCAGCAGCGGCGTTGAATCGGTCGACAACCTGCTGACTAAAGGAGGTTTCGAATCGATGATGTACACGGTCTCACTGGTAATCTGCGCTATGATGTTCGGCGGAATCATGGAAAAGACCAAACAGCTGCGAGTCGTTGTAACCGTCATACTGAAAAAGGCCCAATCCACCGGTTCGCTGATTACGGCCACCGTCCTGACCGCCATCGGAG
>JBATHN010000459.1:0-2671 GCA_049666885.1 Desulfobacterales bacterium | reverse complement strand
GAATTAGATTGTAAAAAAGGAAACAAATCGTTTCTTAAGTTTTAGGCCCTTAAATACGGGTAAACAGTTTCCTTTTACAGTAAATGGTAATCAGCCATATTATCATCTTCTACCTCTTTAAGCGGGTGGTTCGCGGCAAGCTAGACACCCGCTTTTTAACATCCCCGCAATGTCTCGGTCAGTGGATTGGCCAAATCTATGGGCTCACTCAACAATAACGTCTCATTTTAGACGCCGATGCATCCCGTCCGGCTGCTGGTGCGAATACTCGGAATATCCAAATCCTGCATTTTCGCGCCTTGCCGGCCGGGCGCCTCTACGTCCAACACTGCGATCTTATTTTTTGTGAACCCTGAAAGAGGTGAGAGAGGAAAAAATCATGTGGGCGCTGCTTGACCGAATTCCCTATCCGCTGTTGATTCTGCTGGCCGTTTTCATGCTGCTGGCGCCGTTCCGTCCGATGCCGCACGTGTTGGAAAAACTGATCATGCTCAAAAATGGGGCGCTTAACAAGCCGGTTGACATCTTCGATTTCTTTTACCACCTCCTTCCGACCATTCTGCTGGTACTCAAAATATTCAGAACCTATAGTCGCTGAGGCCCGTCTGGAGTTCGGGGGGCGGTTATGAGCCCCCGGCCGTCACCAGGGGTTCGCGGTGCATGAGAGACTTCAGTTTTTCGATGTGACGCTCTTCTTCAGCGACGATCTCATTTAGCTCCCTCAGGGCTGACTCGTCCTGGATAAATGCTTCGAGCATCTGGTAGAAAAGAATGGTGTCTTTTTCGAATTCAATAAATGTCGCGATCATTGTGTTGATGTGGTCGATGCGGCTGAAGTCGACGTCTTCCAGTGAAAAGCTCTGGCCGGCCAGGAGATTTTTGAGCAGATCGCGTCCCATCTCTTCGGCCACTGGATCGGGTGGTTCCAGGGTGAGTTTTTCCTGCATTCTCGAAAAACAACGGGCATGCCGGGCCTCTTCGTCCGCCATCCACTCCAACAGTAGGGACAGGTTCGGATCGGAGAGCTTTTTAATGGCACCACGATAAACGGTTTCGCCGTTTTTCTCCAAGCGGATGGCTATGTCCAGAATCTCTCTTGCTGAAAACACCCTTACCTCCATGATTTTTCTTATAGTTAGTGTCCATCCGCGTTTTCATAAAGGGCACTGATAAGTTTCCGATCCAGAAAACGCCATTTTTCGCAAGTTCAAGGAAATCAGCGGCATTGCGCGGAGGCAGACGGTTCTGTATGCCGCACAAGCGATTCCGCCGATTGACGCCGAAATTGCGGAAAAGGGCCATTTATGGACGGAAACTGGTTAGCGGATGAGTAGAAACCATTTGTTCGCCGTGAAATCGTGCGGCCAAAGACGCAGTGTTTCACCGCTACGACAATTATTCTCCGAGCATTACATGATCTATACAGGAAACCATAGGTGAGTTCAACCGCGTCCGATCACAGCCGATAACAAACCGAAACACATATTTTTAAAACATCTATAAATCTTGAGTTGACAGGTCTGGGAATCCGTTTAGCTTGTGGTCCATCATACGGTAACACGCTTGGTCTCTTGTGGATGCCATGGTGAGCTTTATGCGCTCACTCAATAATAACATCGAATTTTAGACGCCGATGCATCCCGTTCGGCTGGATCGCGAAATGTCAGAAAATACAGCTATTTCTGCTTTTCCACGCCTTGCCGACCGGGGACCGCAATACTCAAAATTGCGAACTTATTTTATTGTGAACATTATGGAGTGAATATGAACATCGTTTTTCTCAGCCCCCACTTTCCATCCCACTACCACCAATTCTGCCGGCAGCTGAAAGCGGTGGGTGCCAACGTGCTGGGTATTGGAGACAAAGTTTACGAGCAGCTGCCCCCGGAGGTTCGCGACGCACTGCACGAGTATTACCGGGTCGAAGACATGCACGACTACGATGCACTGGTCCGCGCTTGCGGATATTTTACACACCGGTATGGGAAAATCGATCGTTTCGAATCCCTGAATGAGTACTGGCTTGGAACCGAAGCGCGTATTCGGGATGATTTCAACATCTTCGGTATTCGGTTGCGCGAGATTGACGTGGTGCGCCGCAAGTCCCGCATGAAGGAGGTCTTCAGACAGGCCGGCGTTCCGGTTGCCAGGGGAAGAGTGGTTACCGATCTGACCGACGCGAGGGCCCTTATCGCCGAGACTGGTTACCCTGTCGTTCTCAAACCCGATGCCGGGGTAGGTGCCCTGAACACCCGCCGAATTGAAAACAATGGCGATCTGGTGGCGGCATTCAATAGCGGTTCTTCGGCCGATCTGATAGCGGAGGAGTTTATCACCGGAGATCTTTTTTCCTTCGATGGACTGGTCGATCGCAACGGACGCTTGATTTTCTACACAGCCCATACCTTCAGCCAGGGAATTATGGAGACCGTTAATGAGGACCGCCATGTTTCTTACTGTTCATTGCGACATATTCCCCTGGACCTAGAAAGAGTCGGCCGGGCCAGTGTTGCAGCTTTTGGTTTACGAGAGCGTTTTTTTCATATCGAATTTTTTAAAACCGCTGGAGATCGTTACATTGCCCTCGAGGTCAATATGAGGCCGCCAGGCGGCTACACCACCGATATGTTTAACTATGCCAACGACATTGACATTTACCGCGCCTGGGCCG
>JBATHN010000458.1:0-2233 GCA_049666885.1 Desulfobacterales bacterium | reverse complement strand
CGTGAGAAAATTGCGCTGTCCGTCAAGCAGGTGACGGGAGATCCCTGGGCAGAGGTCTTCGACAGGTTTCAGCCGGGGGACATCATCAAAGGCAAAGTCACCCGTTGTGCCCCCTTCGGGGCTTTTGTCGAGATCGCTCCGGGAATCGAGGGGTTGGTTCACATCAGTGAAATGAGTTTCGTAAAAAGGGTTCAAAAGCCGTCCGATATCGTCACCCCCGGGGAGCCGGTGACCGTCACGGTCAAGACGATCGATGGCGAAAACAGAAGAGTTTCCTTGAGTATCCGCGATACAGAGGGCGATCCATGGGCCGAGGTGCCGGAGAAATACCCCGTAGGCCGCAGCGTTACAGGCGTTGTCGAAAAGAAGGAAAAATTCGGTTATTTCATTGCTCTCGAGCCCGGTGTTACCGGGCTTCTGCCCAAATCGAAGATAGGCCAGGCAACCGATCCAAAGGTTTACGACAACATAAAAACCGGCAGCTCCATTGCAGTCGTCATCGATTCGGTCGATAACCAGAACCGCAAAGTGACCCTCGCACCGGGACACGGCGAAACGGTCGAGGACTGGCAGAAGTATGCTGGTGGACCTCCCGCAGCCCTGAGCCCCCTTGGTGAAAAGTTGAAGGTGGCACTGTCCGGTAAGCGGAAAAAGTGATCAGCTTGATCCCTCTCGGTGACATGCTTACATTGCAAGTTACTTGTAAGCGTTCACAGGGCACCGCATCTGCTTTGTTGTCGGGCGCTTGAAGTACAAAATACAAACGTAAGTATGCGCACCCGACGCCTTGCATCTGCGGCACCCTGTAAACGCTTACAGTTATTTTTAAAAGCTGACTGATAATACCATATGCAAATAGCCCGCAATAATATGTGCAACTACATGTATCATCAGTAGGTGTCGGCGGTGGTGGCAGGAGAAGTGCAATTGAATATCGTTGAAGCCGATAACATAAGCAAAACATATACGATCGACGACCGAAAGGTATCGGTTCTGAAGAATATATCGCTGGTGGTCACCGCCGGAGAGTTTCTGGTCGTGGAAGGACAAAGCGGCAGCGGAAAAACAACCCTGCTGAGCCTCCTGTCCGGACTGGACAAGCCGTCGGCCGGCAGAATTCTTGTCGATGGTCGCGATATCACGGACGCTACTGAGGACGAACTGGCCCCGATGCGAAACCAGTTTTTCGGGTTCGTTTTTCAAGCCTTCCACCTCGTGCCCTCGTTGACGGCACTAGAGAATGTGATGTTTCCGGCCGAACTCAAGCACGATCGCACGGCCGCCGAAAGAGCAAGGGCGCTCCTGCAGCGGGTCGGTCTGTCTCACAGGGAGACCAATTTTCCACACCAACTTTCCGGGGGAGAGATGCAGCGCGTTGCCATCTGCCGGGCGCTCATCAATCTCCCCAAGATCATATTTGCCGATGAACCGACCGGAAACCTCGATTCCAAAAACGGGCGGTCCATACTACACCTGCTCTTGGAGTTTCACCGGGAAGAAAGGACAACGCTGATTATGGTGACGCATAATCGAGAAATTGCCGCCCTGGCCGACCGCATCATTCTGCTCGATGACGGACGTATCAACGGCGTCAAACGAGGATATCCGGCCCATGTCGAAGCTGAAATTCATTCTGCGTGATGTGAACCGCACCCGCAGCCAGGCAATTGTTTTTGCACTGTGTGTGTCGCTCGCAATGGTCACGCTTGTGGCGGTGAACGGATTTTCCGACAGTGTCAATACCACCCTCTTAAACGATGCCCGGGCATTGAATGCGGCCGACATCATCGTGCGGTCCCGCCAGCCGTTGTCTCCCGGACTGGTTCAAAAAATTGCAGAGATGGAAAGCGCGCGGTCGATTGAAAGCGCCCCAATCTATGAGTTCTACTCCGTCGCCCGAACTGCGGTAGGCGACGGTTCGCTGCTATCGAACATCAAGGCGGTTTCGAAAGGCTACCCTTTCTACGGCCACTGCGAACTGGCTTCCGGGCGCTCCTTAACCGACGTACTGCTCCCCGGCCGCATTATTGTTGCGCCCATTTTGCTGGAGCGACTGGGACTGCGGGTAGGGGATTCACTGTCCATTGGACGGGCCACCTTGACCATTGCCGACGTCGTTCTCAAGGAACCCGATCGACCACTGGATGCGTTTGCATTCGGACCACGGATCTTCGTATCGACCGCCGACCTCGAGCGCATCGATCTCATCGGGAAAGGGAGCCGTGTCAGCTAT
>JBATHN010000457.1:0-1566 GCA_049666885.1 Desulfobacterales bacterium | reverse complement strand
AGGATCCGCTCGATATCACCGACTGTGGGGTTGGTGTAAACGGGATTGACATTGTTCAGCAGAAGCAGGTCGACCGGCTCGTGGTCAAGGGCCTCGAAGAAGGCCAGAAACGCCGCCCGGGTGGCGGCAATTTCGACCCGGTGCCGCTGCCCAAAGTCGTGCAGCGGAAGTTGCGGATTCAACATCCAGTTGAGATAATTGACTGCCACGTCGGTTTGGAGCGCATTCGGTCCGGCAGCGGCGGCACCGGTCCCGAGTACCAATGGATTTTTTGCCTCGTGCAATGCAATGATCAGTCGTTCATAGTTTTCGACACCAACCCCGGTCAATTCGACCACTCGATCTTTGGTATATGGCGCGGTGGCATTTTCAATTTCAGCGCGCAGGGGCGTGGTCGAATCGTTTAAACGACCGCTGCGCAGGGTTTCACCGATCAGCCCGAGGGCCAGGACAGCCTCGCTGCCGGGTCGGCAGGCCAACCAGAAGTCGGCGTTGGCGGCGGTGAGTGCCATGTGAGGACCGATGTGGAAAAACCGGCCTTTGCGCTCATCCCGCAAAGCGTGCATCGATTTGAACTTGCGGGCGTATTCGACCGGAGAGAGCCAGGTTTCCAGAAAATCGGCACCGAAGCCGATCAAGACATCGGCATTTTCCATTCGATACGAGGGCAACCCCTTGACGTTGAAAACGGCCCCATTGGCCACCTTCAGCGACTCGTAGGCGAAGGGCTCGTAAAATAGCGGTCCATCCGACTTCCATCTCTGTAGGGATTCTTTGAAAAGTTTCTCCAGGCTGGTGCCGACGACCTCGGTCAGCATACGCACCCTGTTGGGGCCGGCACCGGCGGCCGCTTCGGCTTTGGTTTTGAGAATAGTGCCGGCCTCTTTGAAAGTAATCGGTCGCCAACCGCCGTTTTCTTTCAGTAGCGGCGTATTGATCCGGTCCGGATTGAAGAGCCCCTGCACCGCTGCTTGACCGCGCATGCAGAGCTTGCCCTGATTGATCGGATGCAGGGGGTTGCCTTCGACCTTGATCACCCGTCCTTCCCGATTCTTGGCCAGAATACCGCACCCCGCCGGACATTCTCGGCAAGTGGACGCATACCACGAAGCATCACCGGTCACCATGTCGTCGGGCGCATGAACCAGTGAATAGAGGGTCTTGTCCGGTCGGGGTTGGTTGTATGGGTCGGGTGTACAGCCGGCGGCCATCGAGATGCTGCTCATGCCGACAATCTTCAGGAAGGTGCGTCGATTCATTTAACCGTGTTCTCCATAGACGGGATGCGTTGGCGCCGTTCGCTTCAATCGTTGTGCACCGTCGCCCCTGATATGCATGTGTATTTCAAACATTGGCTTCAGCAAGGTTAGGGGCGGCAGGGGCAAATCTTTTAAAGCGAGTAATAAAAATTAGCCGCCGTGTCAAGAACTGTTGAGGCAGTGCCGACAAATATCCACCACGGTGACATCGGCGGGGCTGCCCGGCTTGTCCTCCTTCCGGTGATGCTCTGCCCGATTGACTGACGGAATCAAATCCTGTGAAGAGGCCACCCTTTACAAAGACGAA
>JBATHN010000456.1:0-2656 GCA_049666885.1 Desulfobacterales bacterium | reverse complement strand
AAACCGCTTTGATCTTGAGGTAACAGAAGATCAACTTGCCGACCGCCTTGATAAAGAGATTCATGCCATCAATACCGATGCCGCTTATCGGAAACTGAACCGTGATTTTATCGAAACCGCTGAAGGCACGGATTAGACCATCGCCAGGGTCTTTTCCAGGGGACGACCGAAGAGGAAATCGAGGATTTCCGGGTCGATCCGGCTTTTTTCAACCACCAGTCGGCGCAAATGGCGATCGTAGTTGAGGATCTCGGCAATAGCCTTCTCGGTCCTTTCCTTCCGCTCTTTTTTAAGATGCGCCATCATCTCAGCGAGTTTCTCGCAGCTGCACCGCGCCTCGTGTTCCGCAACCAGGTCCCAAAGCCCGGCCACGCCTTCCAGGAGGTGGCGTCGCGTCAAGCATTCTCTATCCGTCACTTCCTCCACGTCGGTCGTGTCCCAACATTTGAGCAGCCGGCACTCCAACGGGCGCTCGGTGTAAATCCGACAGCTTAAATCCAGCTCGTTAAAAAATGTGCATGTCCATGTATTTGCGCCGCCCTTTAACTTAATCAGTTCGGTACTTACCTGCCGCACCACTCCGCGAATCGGGTCCTTGACCCGCTCCCCTTTCCGGATGGTAAACAGGTACCGCAGCGGGATCGTCCCTTTTTCGATCAAAGAACGGTCTGCGAGATGAAAAGCCGGACCGCCCTTGCGGCAGCAGGTTCCGCAGCGCCGACAAGTGAGGATGTCGGTTGAATCCGATGTTTTATTTTGGAAATCCACCGGCCTGATCACTTTGAAATTTGCGTAATTTGTGTCATGCATGAGGTAATCTGCAGTGAAATCGGCCACTGCCTGGATAACACGCCACTTCCTCATTTATCGGACTTACGGCACACGCGTGAAGATGAAAAAAAGCCGTGCTGCCGGAAGATAAAAGGGCCGTTTGATGTCGTCAAACGACCCTTTCGGTGGTCATGCCCATTTGAGCGGTTTTTTTGCGCTAGGCGTGCGCTTCTTCCTGGCAGACAACAGTCGGGTCGGCCAGTTGCTTGAGCGCCTGATACCGTTCCTGCACTTCTTTCGTCAATAGGGCCTGAAGCCTTTCGGCCTCGTCCGGGAACACCCGTTTCAGAGACGCGTACCGGACTTCGCCCGTCAGGAAAGTGTCGAGGCTGCCGTCGGGCTCCTTGGAGTCGAGGGTAAAGGGATTCTTGCCCTCGGCCTTGAGCTGCGGATTGTAGCGGTAAAGCGGCCAATAACCGGATTGCACGGCCAGCTTTTCCTCGTCCTGGCTGTGTCCCATACCGCGCATGATCCCATGGTTGATGCAGGGCGAATACGCCAAGATGAGCGACGGCCCGTTGTAAGCCTCGGCTTCGGCCAGCGCTTTGACCAGCTGCTGCTTGTTGGCACCCATGGCCACCGAGGCCACGTACACATACCCGTAGCTCATCATCATCGCCCCCAGGTCCTTCTTGGCGGTTTTCTTGCCGGAGGCGGCAAATTTGGCCACCGAACCGGTGGGCGTGGCCTTTGAAGACTGACCGCCGGTATTGGAGTAAACCTCCGTGTCGTAGACCATCATGTTGATGTTTTCGCCCGAGGCCATGACGTGGTCGATGCCGCCGAAGGCAATATCGTAGGCCGCACCGTCACCGGAAAAAATCCAAAAGGATTTTTTGGTGAAGAGCTTCGACATGCCGTTGATTTCAGTCAGCAGCGCATTCTCCGCGTGTTTCGGCAGCAATGCTTTGAGTTGGTCCCCATATTTGCGGGAACCTTCCGGATCGTTCATTTGATCCAGCCATCCCTGAAGCACTTCTTTAACTTCAGCCGGAATCTCGCTTGCAATAGCCTGGCGTGCAAGATCGGCCAGCTTGCCGCGTTGATGGAAAACGCCCAGGAACATGCCGTAGGTGAATTCGGCCGGGTCTTCGAAAAGGGAGTTGCCCCAGGTCGGCCCGTGGCCGTCCTTGTTGACGCAATACGGAATGGCGGGGGCCGAACCGCCCCATATGGAGGTACAGCCGGTGGCGTTGCCGATGACCATCCGTTCACCGAACATCTGGGTCAGCAGCTTGGCATAAGGCGTCTCGCCGCATCCGGCACAGGCGCCCGAGAACTCCAGCAGCGGTTGACAGAACTGGCTGCCCTTGATGCTCTTGCGGTTCAGCAGATCGTCGCGCAGCGGCAGCTCCATCGAATATTCCCATAGCGGAACCTGCAGCGGCACCTGCGTGTCGAGCGGTTTCATGACCAGAGCCTTCTTCTTGGAAGGGCAGATGTCGGCACAGTTGCCACAGCCGTAGCAGTCGAGGGTGTCGACCTGGATACGGAAGTAATAATCGTCTTTCAACTCCTTGCCCAGGGCCTTCTTGGCCTCGAATCCCTGCGGCGCATCGGCCAGTTCCTCCTCGTTGACCAGGAAAGGCCGGATGGCGGCATGCGGACAGACCATGGCGCACTGGTTGCACTGAATGCAATTATCCATGATCCACTGCGGCACGTTGATGGCCACCCCCCGTTTTTCGTATTTGGAGGTGTCCACTGGAAAAATGCCGTCCGGCCTGAAGGCACTGACCGGCAGCTTGTCGCCCTGCTGCAGCAGGATCGGGCGCATGACGTATTTGACGAAGTCGGGTTCATCCTTGACCGCTCCGGGATGGTC
>JBATHN010000455.1:0-6609 GCA_049666885.1 Desulfobacterales bacterium | reverse complement strand
GACGTCATCACATCCTTCCTGCTGGTTTCGGGGAGCCTTTTCTCTTTGGTGGCCGCGCTCGGTATGCTCCGACTGCCGGACACCATCATACGGATGCATGCGGCAACGAAGGCCGGCACTTTGGGGGCCGGACTGATACTGATCGCAGAAGCCACATTTTATCAAGAATTAGGGGTTACGTTACGGTCGCTGGCGGCGATTACGTTTCTATTGCTGACAGCTCCTGTCGCCGCCCATCTCATTGGTCGGGCCGCGTACTATTCCGGAATCAAGCTGTGGAAGAAAACCTGGCTCGACCAGCTTAAAGATGTCTACCCGCAGACAGGGCGCCGAAAAGATCGGCATTAAACTCAACGAATTCTTTCAGCCTGAAAAACTGATCACAGAATACCCATAAGCTTGCATCCGTCATGCCTGAAGGGGGCTGGAGGCTCGGGGTAGAGATTTGAACCTTCTTCGAGTGCTGCAGACAGATGACAAATGATAGGGCTGAACAGGCGAAAATTTTTCTAAATAGGGGCGGATGTTAGGAGGTGTTTTGTTTGCGAGACGGGACCCTTTCTTCTTTTTATTACTGTAAAGCTGGTGAGACTTTTTGGCTTTTTTGATTTGGCATTCCTCCCATTTTCAATAGTCACTTCTACGCCTCCGGTGGATCCGGGCTAGGTATAGGTTGTCCCCTTATCTTGCGATGACTACCCTGTTGCGGCCCTGCTCCTTGGCCCGGTATAGCGCCTGGTCGGCCAGACGATAGATGGTTTCCGCGCTGTGGGTGGCATGGTCTGTTGTACAGGCCACGCCCGCGGACACCGTCACGGCAAGTTTGCCTCAGCTGTCCTTTTCAAGGCCCTACGGTTTTTTCAGCGATGTTTGGCTTTCCATGCCGGCCACCTGTTCCACCGGCAATACCAGCGCAATACCGGTGCCGGGTTCGCTGAACCGACCGGCTTCTTTGATGGCGGATAGAATCGGCGCAACCATGGCGTCGCTCACCAGGAAAAGAACCACCTCCGTGCGGATGTCCAAGCTGAGTCCGAAAAACGTTTTCGCCTCGCCGGCACCCGTCCCGGAGGCCGGTATGATGGTCGCCCCGGTGGCACCGGCCTTTTTGGCCGAATCGACAACCTGGTCGGTCAGGTTCGGCTTCACCATTGCAAGGATGCATTTATTTGCCATTGACTTTTTTTCCTCCTTTGTCCGATTCGCGGCAAACAACCAATTGGTTTTGCGGCAAGGTGGCGCAGATCATTTTTTTCTGTTTCTCCGCCCTACAATCCATTGAACCAGCTGGGCGTATCCCAGGACACTGATGATCGGGAACAAACTGGCAAATGCAATCAGCCCGAAACCATCCAGCACCTGACTTCGGCCGGGAACATTGGACGCCAACCCCAAACCAAGCGCCGCGACCAGGGGCACCGTGACCGTAGAAGTGGTCACCCCGCCGGAATCATAGGCCAGCGGAATGATCATCCGCGGCGCAAAAGCGGTTTGAATGGCCACTATGACATAACCAGCCAAAATATAGATATAAAGAGGTGTTCCCGTCACAATGCGGAAGGTGCCGAGGGTGATGCCGACAGCTACGCCAAGGGCAACTGCGATCCGCAATCCCAGGGATGATACGGCTTTGTAGGATGCCTCTTCGGCTTTGTTGGCGACGGCGATAAGGGACGGTTCCGCGATGGTGGTGGAAAACCCGACCAAAAAGGCAAACAGGTATATCCATCCGTAGGCGGCCCAGATTTCCTTGCCGCCGCTTTGGGCGCCCTTGGCCAGTTGCAGGGCCATGGTCCTGCCCACCGGGAAAAGTGCCAAATCCAGACCTCCCAAAAAACAGGCCATGCCCACCAGCACCAGACAGAACCCGAAAATAATTCTACCCGGTCTCGGGAGGGGTCTTTTCAACACCACCATTTGGAATAACACCAGCAGCCCAAGAACCGGCAACACGTCTTTGGCCGTGGCCAGCAACAACATGACAGGGTCAAGAAATAGTTCCATACCGCTCCTAATGAACGAACAATCCTAAAACCATGACAAAAATCATCGGGGTAAGGGATGCCAGGGCGATCAAGCCGAAGCCGTCCGTCAAAGGGTCCCTACCGCGAATGGTACGGGCCAGTCCCACACCCAGGGCGGTGACCAGCGGCACCGTGACGGTTGAGGTGGTAACCCCGCCTAAATCATAGGCCAATCCCACAATCTCCTTGGGCGCGAACACCGTCATGAGCATGACAAGCACGTAGCCGCCCACGACAATCATCGGCAACGACCATCCCCGCAGTATTCTCAAGACGCCGAGAACGATGGCGGCACCGACCGATAATGCCACGGTCAAACGGACATGAAGGGCATAGCGTTGTATAGCCGCAGGAATATTCTCGATAAGGCCGGCTTCCGCGGCAGCCTTGGCGCCCTCGCGGGTCACGGCGATAAGGGCCGGCTCGGCGACGGTTGTACCGAAACCTAAAGCAAAGGCGAATACCAATAACCAGAAAAGGCTGCCCTTGCGGGCGAATTCTTCAGCCAAGGCTTCGCCGAGGGGAAAAAGGCCGATGTCCAAACCAAGGACAAAAAGCGCTAAACCGACGATAACCAAAGCTAATCCGGCCAGGACCGAAACGAGTTCCGGAAAGGGTTGGCGCAGGACAAGCGTCTGGAACAGGGCGATTACGATGACGATGGGCGCCAAATCACGGCATGCGCCAAGCAGGGCACCGCCTAAGGCTTTGAATAGTTTGGCGAAAAGTCCGGCTTGCATAGATCACTTTCACTGCTGAGTGTTGTAAAATAGTGCTCTATAATAGAGATTATTCTTGGCCCCAAAATCAAATCAGGGACCGTTAAAAAAAACTTTCATTTCCATGGAAATCCAACATTGTTCAGCTCTTTCCTGGGTTTGAGTAAGGACCGGGTGATCAGTGCCAACAAAGTGATGGCTCACTTAATAAAGTATGATCCTGCATTAGCTGTTCCGCTTTCTTGTCAAAAGATAGTATCCAGCTGAGAGGGAGACAACAATGACGCCTATTCCCATTAAGGTGAGGCTCGGAAGCTCCTTTATATCCAAAATGATGACCTTTCGGGCGATAGCAATCATGGCAACCATGAATACCACTTCAACATGCACCGTCTTTTGGGTGAGATACATTTTCACGGTTTCCAATAACTCAACCCCTATTAACACCAACAAAAACATGCCAAATATGTCCAACAGCTCATCAATCTCGAGCAGAAATATAGGAGGGGTGATAACATCTTTTATGATAAACCACCCCAATTCAACAGTGGAAAGACATACAACCAGCGCCATCATAACCAAGAGTGTTACAACCACCACTCTTTCGACCTTCTCAGGATATTTCATCATGTGTTCCTCTGAATATGAAATTAATTCGGTACCCCCTTTTTTAATCTTAACTCAGCGACCAGGCAAACAGGAAACCGATCAGTGTAACGAATAACAAACCCGCCGTTTGCCAGCTGACCAACCAGTTTTCGATCCGGACCGGAAGTTTGTGAATGCCCTCCAGCCTTAGCCGTTTCATCTGAAGACTTTTCAGCGCAGGATGCATGAATCGTTGAATCCGCTTCAGTTGCACCGAACCAAAATGAAGAATCTGCCGGTGCAAGTAGATGACAATGAAGAGAAGATCACCTTGCGGAATACAGGGAACCGGGCGCCAATTTTTACTGGCCGTCATGAGCCATACGATGCCGGACAACAGCATTCCCGCTGCGACCGGCCACAGCGCCTGCCACAGCGAAGCGGGTTGAAGTGCCATTGCGGCTGCCATTTGGGCCACAGGTAGTAACCAAACGGCAGCCGCGGTCAGCAGGACCGTTAATGTCCACGACAGCCACATACCAAAGCGCGGCCCGCTGCGGGCAGCTGACCGCCGGGTCACCACAAAAAGAAACCGCGCCATGAGAAGCGTCGTGCCGATCGCGGCCAGCGGCAATAACAGATTCAAGTCGGAGAGCCAGGATCCTTGAAAGTCTTTCAGGGAAGATTTCAGGGCGATTTTGGCCACGGACCCGCTGGTAAAGGGTGCACCGGCCAAGGCCAGAGATGCCAATATCAAACCGCCAACTGCAAATCGATGGGCCAGCCGGCGGCCTTCGCCAGCCGCCACGACGCCCACTCCCAGAAAAAGGGCGCCTTTTGCAAATCCATGATGAACGGCGTAAATCCCGATTGCCGGCAGCACCATTGGAACGGTTTGCGGCCACCCGAGGCCCAAGCCGATCCCCACGGTCATCAGACCCATTTGGCTGATGCTTGAATACGCCAGTACGGTTTTAGGATTGCGTTGGGTCAAGCCGACGGCGACAGCGTAATAGGCAGCCAGTAGTCCGGCGATGATGCACAGTGTCCCCCAGTGAGGCATTGCAAACGAGCCAATCGGCAGAAATCTTAACCATCCCAGTAAGCCGGCCTTGATCATGGTACCGCTCAGAACGGCGCTGGCTGGCGTCGGCGCCGCCGGATGCGCCAGCGGCAGCCACACATGTACCGGTAATGCACCGGCCTTGATTCCAAATCCGATCAAGATCAGTCCGACGGTGAGCCCATTCGGCCGTAGGTTTGAGAAATCCTTCAGCAGCAGAGAATCCACTGAGCCGGTTTGTAAAATGAAAGCCATAAAAAGCAGAATTTCGCCGATAACGACCAAATAGATGTAAATGCGTCCGGCCTGAAATGCCTCTGTGTCACCGTTGTGAACCACCAGGCCGTAGGATGCAAAGCTCATAATGGCAAAAAATACGAAGAAGCTGACGACATCTTGAGAGATTATCAAACCGAGGTTTCCGGCCATGCTCAGCAGAAAGAAAAAGAAAAAACGCCCGCCTCGCGGGTCCGAGGCCATATAACTTTGGGCGTATATTCCCGACAACAACCACAGAAGCGAGGTGAATAGAAGAAAGAGTCGTCCAACCGGATCCAGTGCCAGATGCATCTTTAGCAGGACCCATGGAATCGACACGATCGCGTCTGGCGGCACCCAAAGGACCGCTGCCAAGGCTGGAATTGCCGACCAGGGCGCCAATCGGATTATCGTGGGTTGCCAGCGCATTATCGACAAGCCGATGCCCAGCGCAAGCGGCAGCCCAAAGACAGCGAGCATCAGTGGTGGATAGATATCTAAAGTGCTTGGCATCATGGGCGGTACTCCCGAGCGGTGATCAATCGTGCCCATTCAAGCGGGCTGAAGGGTGCATCGGCCAGCAAGCCCGACAGAAGGGCAAGCAGGGCTGTTATTAAAGGGGGAAAAAGCAGCATCCAATGGGTTTCCAACGAACCAAAAGATGGCCCGGGGGACCAGGAGTCAGCCGGTTCCCGGAACCAGCCCCGATAAATAATCGGCAGAAAGTAAGCGGCATTCAACAGGCTGCTGGCGACCAGAATCGCAATGACCCACGGTTTACCGGCTGCAATTCCACCCGTTCCCAGATACCATTTACTGATAAAACCGGCCATCGGCGGGACACCGATCATACCAAGCGAACCCAGAGTGAAAGCCGCCATGGTCCAGGGCATACGTCGGCCGATACCATTCATGTGGCTGATATGGTGGACCCCCAGAGTTTCCGCAAAATTTCCGGCGCAGAAAAACAGGGTAATTTTCATCAGTCCCTGATTGACCAAATGAACGATGCCGCCGATGGTGGCAATGGGACCAAAAATACCAACACCAAGGGCGATGTAGGAAACCTGGCTCACTGTCGAGAACGCCAAACGTTTTTTTAACTCATCCTGAAAAAGCGCGCGAACCGATCCATATATTATCGTAAAAGCGGCTGCTGCAGTCAGCGGCTGGAGCAGACCGAGTTCGTCGCTGAACTCGATGCCGTAAACATCGTAGACAACGCGTACAATTCCGAAAGCACCGGCTTTTACGACGGCGACGGCATGCAGCAGAGCACTGATCGGGGCCGGCGCAACCATGGCCTTCGGCAACCAACCGTGAAGGGGAACCAGGGCAGCCTTGACCCCTAACCCGGAGATCATCAGGAAGAAAATGAATCGGAGTTGGGTCGCGTACGTACCGACGTAAGGGGCCAGCATACCGCCTTCCGTGAAAGCGACCGAGCCCACCAGGGCCTTGAGCCAGGCAACACCGGTGAGAAACGCCGCACCCCCTCCGAAGGTGTAAGCGATGTAGATTCGACCGGCGCGCATGCTCTCCGGTGTGCCTCGGAAAACGACCAGCGGGTAGGTGGTCAGGGTCAGCATTTCATAAAACATGATAAATGTTATCAGATTACCCGCCAAAGCGATGCCGACAGTGGAACTCACGCACAGGCTGAAAAAACCGAAAAACCGGCTGCGTGATTGAGGTGACGTTTCGAGATAGGCAATGGCATACAGGGTCGTCAGAAACCAGAGCACGCCGGAAAGCGCGGTCATCAAAACCGACATGGCATCGGCGTTGAGCACCAGCTCGATATTCGGCAGTATTGGCATGCGGAAGTCGTAGACATGTTCGTGCCGCACCCCCCAGATCATGATGCCGATGAGCCCCAGTTTGAGGATGGCACCCCCTATGTTCAAGGTCGTACGCCACCGTACCCGCTCTTCGGGCAGAACGAAGATGATGATGC
>JBATHN010000454.1:0-2486 GCA_049666885.1 Desulfobacterales bacterium | reverse complement strand
GCTATTTCTGGACGGAAACTAACGCAGCTCGATTTCACGGTACGGCAGATCGAGTTGTGCGGCCAGTCGATCGAGATCTTCTTCTAGGGTCTGCACTCCGTTTTGGTTCTGGCTTACCGGAATCGTCTTGTCCGCGACAACAAACACTTGGATGCGCCCTGGGTCCAGATAGCGTCGAGCCAGTTCCTCGAGTTCGGACGTGCTGGCTCCAATGTAGGCGTCCTGAATTCGATCGAGCGTGTCCAGCGGTTCCCCGCGCATATGATAGCGGGCATAAGTTGTAACCAGATCATGCGGCGTGTCGACGTTAAACACAAAACTGTTGAGTGATTCGAGGCGCTTGCGTTCCAGTTCGTCTTGTGGAATCCCCCGTCGAAGCTCCCGCATGATATCCACGGTCTCGGCGATCGCCATACCGGTTTTATCACCCTTGCATCCGATATACCCGATCAGTATCCCGGCATTCCACTTGTAGGTCTGAAAAAACCCTGCCGAATAGACCAAGCCCAGGTCATCCCTCAACCGGGTGTACATCAACGAGTCGCTTCCTCCGAAAATGTCCGTCAACAGGCGCAGCTTCCAGAACGCAGGGTCCGATCTCTTGGGGCCACTCAGGTTCAAAACCACCTGTGACTGAACCTGACCTGCTTTGGGTACAAGTGCCAGAACGGGAGGGGTGGCTGAGGGGTCCGCCAACCGTCGGTCGGGTGCCGGGTCGGTGGGCAAACTCTGCATCAATCGTCCGACGCCGGCAACCGCCTCTTCTATGGTGATATCCCCGGAAACGGCCACCACCATGTTAGACGGGACAAGGTAGGTGTGCAGGAAACGCTTTAAATCTTCCCGTTCAATCGCCGGGATCGTTTCAAGCCCCTTAAGGGGATCACGGCCATAGGGGTGCCCGTTGAAATGCCAAATCGCCCCTTCACGCATGGCCACCGCCTGGGCGTTCTCACCCTGGCGCTTCAGTCCGATCAACGACTGTTCTTTTACGACGTCCACCACATCGGGCCGGAATGCCGGTTGGGTCAGGATTTCCTTCAGCAGGTCCAGCCCCTTTTCCCATTCATCCTTGAGAACCGACAGCCGGATGGTGGTGTCTTCCTCGCCCACCGACACCGACACTTCGATGGCATTTTCATCCAGCACTTGAGCCAGCGCTTCCGGCGTATGCTGCTCGGTACCGCCGTTCACAAGGCTGCCGTTAATGAGGTCTGCCAACCCGGTTTTGGAAGGGTCTATGTCGACTTCGCCGGCTTTTACCAATAGGGTCAGGTCGATCATCGGGAGTTCGGTATCCCGCATGAAAAATAGGGTAGTGCCATCGACCGTGGCAGATTCTGCTTGGGAATAGGTCACCTTGACAGGTTTACGCTTGAAAGAGAGCGGATGCTGCCAGCCCTTAGGAGTGGGGTAAATCGAGTGGTTGGCGAGATCGACCGGACGCGCGATGCGAGCGGCGGCTTTGCCGCCAACGGATCGAATTTCGTCGTAGACTGCCGGCGGCTTGTCCGGTTCACCGCCTGGAATGACGTATACACTGGTCTGGTTTTCGTTGCGAATATAGGTCCGTGCCACGCGCTGGACATCCTCCGGCGTTACCGCGGCGATGTTGTCGAGGTAAGTGTTCAGATATTGCCACCCGGTCTGGACTTCGAGGGTAGCCAACGAGGAGGCCAGGCTTTCATTGCTTCGCATCCGTTCAATGAAATCCCGCTGGTTGAGTTTTTTGATGCGCTCGAGCTCTCGGTTGGTGACGGGTTGGTCCTTTAGTACCTCAACCTCTGCCAACAGCAGGTTTTCGAGGCTTTGGCAGGCCTCAAGGTAGGCCTGGCCTCTTTCCTCTTGGGTCGGATTGTCGCTTTTGAGATTCTGCGGTTCGTTGGGCGAACCGCCGAGAATCACCATTCCCCCATAGCGGTTGTCCGGATTGGCGGCCCAAGCCTCGACCGCCAGACCTTTGTTGATCAGGTTCTGCGTGACGCGGGCACTGCGCCCCTGGCTGAGCAGCATGGTCATCACATCCAGCGCGTAGAAGTCCTTGGTGCCCATCTGAGCCCCATGAAAACCGATCCGCACCAGTGGGGTCCGGGCCCCCTTGAGATGCCGCACGCTGCGGCGCGGGCCTTCCTGGGGTGGTTCGTCCTTTACGGTTTCAGGACTGCGGGTGCCGTACGGGTATCTTTCGAAATATATTTTGGCGAGTCGTCGGGCTTTTTCAACCGTCAGGTCGCCGACCAGGACGCAGACCGCATTGGTCGGATTGTAGTATCGGCGGTGAAACGCCATGGCGTCGGTGGTATTGAACCTTTCCATATCAGATCGCCATCCGATGGTCGGATTGCGATAAGGGTGGGCAGTGTAGGCGGTGGCATCCAGATCGAGCCATGCGGCCCCGGCCGGATTGTTGACATAGCGGAAGGCCCACTCGCGCTGGACCACTTCTTTTTCGACATAGAATTCGCGCCAGGAAGGCTCGAAAATCT
>JBATHN010000453.1:0-1769 GCA_049666885.1 Desulfobacterales bacterium | reverse complement strand
TATTGATGAAAATTGAGGAAGCAGAAACTTAGGGTCTTGCAATCGGATGATTCTTGTCCAAGCCGGATGATCAATTCAATAGAACTAGCGTATGTGAAAGCCCTCAGAGCGGTTGACGGCTTTAAATTCCCTTAAATGGATTTTGACGGCTCAAAAAGGATGTAAAATCAGGCATAATACGTGCTTACACGGCCTCTCACGCCGGGAATCCGGTTCGAATCCCGTTGTGATTAACAAGAAAACCAGCACCCGCCAAAGTGGATAGTCACTGAGTGAAAAACTGAGTGAAAATCGATATTGAAATACAGGTTTTTACCGATTTTCCCAGGTAAATTCCCGCAAATATTAACGCAGTAACATCTTGATATAGTTTAAGTTAATAAAAGCATTATATATTTAAAATGCTGTTGTGAGCCTTTCACGCCGGCAACACCGGTTCAAATCCGGTTGGGGACGCCACCTTTATCATTGTTAAGGCACGTACATAACTATCAATGTGTACGTGCCTTTTCCATTTTTTGGAATTTGGGATTTCCTTTGTATTAAACAGGCACGCTCTAAACTTTTAAATTTTATTTTTTTTCCAGCAAACATTTACAGCATTTCCATGCCCAGACAATCGCGCATAGACGCTCCCGGCGCCCTCCACCATGTGATCGTGCGGGGCATCGAACGCCGGAACATATTCCGGGACGATCAGGGCCGGTACAATTTCCTGGAGCGAATGGGCGCCCTCGCTGAAGGTACCGCAACCGTCTGTTACGCTTGGGCGTTGATTCCCAACCATTTTCATCTGCTGCTGCGAACCGGCACGGCCCCGATCGCCACCTTTATGCGGCGGCTGCTGACCGGCCACGCCGTCAGTTTCAATCCCGCTTTCAGCGGGACCACCGCCGCCATGGGCACCTGTTCCAGAACCGGTACAAATCGATCCTGTGCCAGGAATATTCCTATCTGCTGGAACTGGTGCGCTACATTCATCTGAATCCGCTGCGGGCCAAACTGGTTGTGGATATGGATGCCTTGGGGAAATACCCGTTTTGTGGTCATGGCGTGATCATGGGCAAACATGTCCGCGGCTGGCAGGAGATTGATACGGTGCTGGCTTATTTTGGCAAACGGGTTGAGCCTGCACGACGAAGTTACCGTGCCTTTGTCACCAAGGGCATTGAACAGGGTCGGCGCTGGGACCTGACCGGCGGGGGATTGATCCGCAGTGCGGGCGGATGGGCCGCTGTCAAGGCATTGAAGATGGAGAAAGTTCACGTTAAAAGCGATGAGCGCGTTTTAGGCGATGGGGACTTGTGGAAAAAGTTTTCTCCAGAAGCCGGGAGCGATACAAACGGCAATACGCCCTGAAAGCGAGCGGAATCGATTTGGACAAGGTTGCGGCGCGTGTTGCCGAGTTGCTGGGAATGGACATCGAGCAGGTCTGGCAACCGGGCAAATTCCGAACGCAGGTTCAGGCGCGCAGTCTGCTGTGTTATTGGGCTGTGCGGGAGTTGGGCGAGAGCATGACGGCAATGGCCAGGCGGCTTGGCATCTCCACGCCGGCGGTAAGCAAGGCGGTGGCCCGGGGGGCTGCCATTGTCGAGCGAAATGGATATAAAATCGTACCAAGTTAATAAAGCAAGGGCGTCCTCTATTTACGAGTTCCCGTACCCGAGTGAGGGTGTTGGGTCATAGGGTAAATGAACCTGATGCAATGTATATCTCAACTCATAGGATTGGGTCACGGAATGTGAGTTGGATTTTTTACTAACTTGATG
>JBATHN010000452.1:0-2434 GCA_049666885.1 Desulfobacterales bacterium | reverse complement strand
GCCGTGGACAGCTCCCTGGGATATATAGGAAAGCTGCCGCAAGATCCCGCTAAATATGACAACATCCGCTCCATGGGGTATCTTTACGGCGCTCCGGCCCAGCTGGTCGTGCGGGCCGACAGCGGTGTCAAGAGCGCCATGGACCTCAAGGGCAAACGCGTGGCCCTCGGCAATGCCGGTTCCGGCGCCGCTGCCAGCGCGGAGCGTTTCTTCCGTCACATCGGCCTCTGGGACAACTTCAATCCCGACTTCCTGGGATACAGCCAGGCGGCCAGTGCCTTCCAGGAAGGCAAGATCGATGCCTTCTGGGTACTGGTGGGCTACCCCAACCGCTCCATCATCGAAGCTGCAGTCCAGGTGAAGATCGCCCTGGTGGACGTGGGGGTCGATGCCGAGAAGACCGGATTCTACAAAGAGTATGCCTACTCGCCGATGACCATTCCGGCAGACACTTACGGTAAAGGCATGCCGGCGACCAAGAGCTTTCAGGATTCCTGCATATTGACCACCAGCAAGGACAAGCCCGAGGACCTGGTCTACACCATTATGAAGACCCTGTGGTCCAAGGAAGGCATGGAGGCCATGGTAATGGCCAAGAAATCGTTCAAAGAAATGACCCTGGAAAACGGCTTTACCGGCGCCTCGGTACCCCTGCATCCCGGCGCGGTGAAGTTCTGGAAAGAGCAGGGCAAGGAGATTCCGGCCAATTTGATGCCGTAGAATTTCACCTTAACAAAACCGGGAGAAAGGGGAAACGCCGTTCGTGCGCTTCTCCTTTTATCCCTTGAAACAGAGATGTCAGCGGCGCGAGCCGGCTGCGCGAGGAAAACGACATGACAGAGCCAGAAATTCCCACTACGGTTGCCGACCAGGAAAAGCTGAAGGAGATCATTGACAAGGATGCCAAGGCCGGTCGATCCCTGAGCGGCTTCTGGTACTGGCTTTCCTCCAGCCTGGCCGTCGGTATGGTGCTTTTTTATATTTACTGCGCCGCCACTCCGGTGGACACCCAGTATTTCCTCGGCTTATATGTGATGCTCACCTACGTGCTGATTTTCCTCAACTACCCTTTCACCTCCAACACGCCGAAAAAGCTATGGTATTACATCGACAGCGCCATCCCGTTCCTGACGCTTTTTCTGACTTTCTACTTCGCGCTCCATTTCCTGCTGGGCACTCAGGGCGCTCGGGAGCCTTTTACCGGCGTGAACTGGTTTTACGCTGTTGTGAGCGTGGCGGCGGCCGGTGTCTTTTTCGTCCCGATCCGCCACTGGGGCAAAAGCCAGGGCAATGCTCCCATTGGCATGGACCTCTTTCTGGCCCTGGCCGCCATCTTTGCGGTCGGATACTACATCGTCGAGTACGCCGCCATCAACTACCGCATGGGCTCCGAGACCTCCCTGGACACGGCCGTGAGCTTCCTGGGCATCCTGATATCCATAGATGTGGCGCGCCGGGTGCTGGGGTGGTCCATGACCCTGGTGGGCGTTGTTTTCCTGCTGTACGCTTTCTACGGCGACCTGCTCCACAGCGTGCCGGTGATCGATGCCTTTGCCCACACCGGTTTTAAAATCGACCGCACGTTGAACCACATCTACTTCAAGCAGGAGGGCGTCTTCGGCATCATGGCCAGCGTGCTGGTGACCTACGTGATCCTGTTCATCTTCTTCGGTTCCTTCCTGAAATTCTCCGGCGCCAGCCGCTTCTTCCTGGATCTGCCCATGGCGCTGGCCGGAAAGGCGGTGGGCGGACCGGCCAAGGTGGCGGTGCTGGCCTCCGGGTTCTTCGGCTCGGTGTCGGGGTCGGCCATCGCCAATACGGTTTCCACCGGCGCCTTTACCATACCCCTGATGAAGAAGGCCGGTTTTCGGCCCCACGTGGCCGGCGCCATCGAGCCGTCCGCCTCGATCGGTGGCATGTTCATGCCACCGATCATGGGGGCCGGCGGGTTCATCATGGCCGAAATGACCGAGATCCCCTACGTCAAGATCATGCTCATGGCCATTTTTCCGGCCGCGATCTACTTCCTGTCGGTGTTCGTGATGGTCCACTACGAGGCCAAGCGCTACGGGTTGAGGGGCATCCGGGAAGACAACGCGCCGACCGCCTGGATGATCCTCAAGCAGCAGTGGTTCATGTCCTTGCCCCTGGTCATCATCGTGGTCATGATGCTTATCGGCTATTCGCCGGGGTATGCGGCCTTCTGGTCGATCCTCTCGTGTGTCGGTGTGAGCTGGCTGACCAAGGACAGCCGTATGGGGCCGAAGGAAATCTTCGCGGCGATGAACGAAGGCGCCCGCGCCACGCTGATCATCGGTGCCACGGTCGGGGTGATCGGCATCATCGTCGGCACGATTCAGCTCACCGGCATCGGCCTGAGATTTTCCCAGATCATCATCGAGCTGTCGGCCGGCAACCTGATCATCGCCCTCCT
>JBATHN010000451.1:0-5219 GCA_049666885.1 Desulfobacterales bacterium | reverse complement strand
ATGTAAACAGGGACAGGAATCGTTGCACATCCCGGTCATCGGTATTGACCCAATATTGGTAGTATTCGTAGGGCGATGTCCTGCCGGCATCGAGCCAGACAGCTCCGGCTGCGGTTTTTCCCATTTTGGCCCCGCCGCTGGTGGTGATGAGTGGAAAAGTGATACCAAAGGCCGTCTCCTGTCGGACCCGTCGAATCAGTTCGATACCGGCGACAATGTTGCCCCATTGGTCGCTGCCGCCCATTTGAAGCCGGCAGCCACAGCGATTGAAAAGTTCCAGGAAATCATACGCCTGCAGCAGCATGTAGTTGAATTCGATGAAACTCAAGCCTTCATCCGAATCGAGACGTAGACGGTAACTTTCAGCCTTCAGCATCCGGTTGATGGAAAAATGGCGCCCGATGTCCCTCAGAAAAGGAATATATTCCAGTTTGGTAAGCCAGTCGGCATTGTTAAGCATCAACGCCCGATCGTCAGTAAAATCAATAAAACGCGCCAACTGTCTCTTTATTCCGCCGGCGTTTTCAACCACCAATTCGGGAGTGAGCAACTGGCGCATCTCGGTCTTGCCGCTCGGATCACCCACAAGTCCCGTTCCGCCGCCAATCAAGGCTATCGGTCGGTGACCGTTTCGTTGCATGTGGGCCAGCGACATGATCGGCACCAGACTGCCGATATGCAGGCTTGACGCAGTCGGATCGAACCCGATGTAACAGGTGACCGGTCCGTTTGCCAGCAAATCGTAGAGTTCGGCCTCATGGGTTGTTTGTTCGATGAATCCGCGCTCGCGCAGGATGTCGATGACATTCGGCAATTGTCACTCCTTTAGTCCGAAAATTGAAACTTGAAACTCGAAACCTGCAACCGGAGCCCTCGGTAGGCACTTCCACCCCTACTATAAGGTAACATCCTTTAACCGGCAAACGGGCCAACGGGCTCAACCGGCCAAACTGTATTGAAATCGGCGTCTCCGTTCGGAAAAACCGGTTTCGTAAAATGGTTGAACGTTTGGCTCGGTCGGCCTATTTGTTGGCGTATTCCACCGCCCGGGTCTCACGGATGACCATTACCTTTATCTGACCCGGAAACGTCAAGGATTCTTCGATTTTTTTAGCGATATCCCGGCAAAGCAAAGTTGAACTTTCATCGGATATCTTGTCGCTCTCCACGATGACCCGCAGTTCACGACCCGCCTGAATGGCATAGGTGTTGGCCACTCCCTTGAAAGAGTTGGCAATGCCTTCGAGGTCTTCAAGACGCTTGATGTAGTTCTCGAGCATCTCCTTGCGCGCCCCGGGCCGCGCCCCCGACAAACCATCGGCAGCTTGCACCAGCAGTGAGTAGACCGAGTTGGGCGGCACGTCTTCATGGTGCGCAGAGATGGCATGCACCACCTTGGGCGATTCATTATATTTTTTAGCCAGCTTGGAACCGATAATGGCGTGTGGACCTTCGACTTCATGATCGATGGCTTTACCGATATCGTGCAGCAGACCCATGCGACGCGCCAGTTTTTGGTTCAAGCCCAATTCCACCGCCATGATTCCGCAGAGGAACCCCACTTCCACCGAATGCTGCAGGACATTCTGGGCGTAGCTGGTACGGTACTTTAAGCGACCGATATATTTGATCAATTCGCTATGGATGCCATGGACACCCAAATCGAAGGCGGCTTGTTCCCCGGCCTCCTTAATAGCCTGATCGACTTCCTGGCCGACTTTTTTGACCACATCTTCTATACGGGCCGGGTGAATCCGCCCGTCTGATATCAGCCGTGTCAGCGAGATGCGCGCGACCTCTCTTCTGACCGGGTTGAACCCCGAAAGGATCACGGCTTCGGGCGTGTCGTCAATAATGAGATCAATGCCGGTGGCCGCTTCCAGGGCCCGAATGTTGCGTCCTTCCCTACCGATGATACGTCCCTTCATCTCATCGTTGGGCAACTGGACCACCGAAACCGTTCGCTCGGCCACGAAATCGCCTGCATAGCGTTGAATGGCGGTGGCAATTATTTTCTTGGCTTTCTTATCGGCTTCCTCCCGGGTCTCGTTTTCAATCCGTTTGATCAGTTTGGCACCATCGTAGCGCGCCTCGTTTTCCATCGCCCGGATGAGCAGTTCCTTGGCTTGCTCGGCCGTCAGACCCGAAATTTTCTCGAGCTGCCGCTTTTGTTCTTCAATCAGATCATGGAATTTTTTTTCATCCGTCTCGATGCGTTCGGTGCGATGGGCGATGTCTTTTTCCAACCGCCCAATGTCATTTTCCCGTTTCTCGAGTTGCTCCGCTTTGCGGTCGATGTGTTCTTCTTTTTGAAGCAGCCTTTTTTCTCTGTTGCTCAGTTCAGCGCGGGTTTCTTTGGTTTCCGCATCGAAATCGCTTTTCATCTTGAAAAGCTTGTCCTTCACTTCGAGATCGGCTTCTTTGAGCAAGGTCTCCGAATGTCGGTGGGCCTCCTCGCGTATTTTTGCCGCCTCTCCCTCGGCGTCTTTCATCTTGCGGGTCAGCATCCTGCCTTTGACATAAAAGGCAACCCCGAAACCCGCGCCAAAACAAAAAACGCCGATCAAAACGTAAAGTGCGTTCATGTATTTTCTCCTCGGAATTCATATCGAATGTCATTCAAAGACACCATTAAATCGGCAGCAACCATTCAACGGACGACCCAACGACGCATAATCGCGTGTTCGATCGAATCGGCAAATGAAGGTCCTTTAACCGCGAAATTAAATTTGGAAGAGGAGGAAAAAAGGCGTGTCGCTTAAGGAGCTTGAAAGATTCCCGCCCGTGGCAGCCCCGTTCGACTGACAGTCCCTCGGGGTGTCAACGCTCCTGCAAAGAGTCGCGATGGGTTTGACCCTAAAGGGGATGACGTCGAAGATACCGGGTGAGGACCCCTGCCACTGTGCCGTGTTGGTAAGGTCTTTGAACCATTGGTTCAAAGTGGGCGCCATTTGGTTTCTTCAGGCTTTTCCAGTGCGACACCGGAATCTGCACACCGAAACCAGCGATAGCCCCCGGTGCATCGGTGTTGGGACAAAGAACATCTTCCAATCACGAACACGACAGGGGTCGACATCCAGATGGTGCGACTCACGTAAGGCGGAACCGCGCCGGCGGGCTGGCAGGAAAACCTTTCTATCGAGCGCCACGAGAGGATCGTGGGAAGGCAAAAGATTTATTAACGAAAACTATGTACCTGTCTGCAGCCTGTAAGCCTCGGCTCTTTCAGGTTCGATAAAACAGCCATCGATTTTGCGGATCAATTCCGCCGAACGGTTCGATAATGAGTTGATGAAATTCGATCGATCTTTTTCCAGTTCCAAATACTCTTGGGCAATATTAAGCGCGGCAAGGATCATGATGGTCACATGATTCATTTTAGCAGATTTGTTGGGGTAATAATCGGAAACCTTGGTTACTTCTCTAACCAGGAAATCAGCAACTTCTCTGGCCTGGCTCAAATCCGATTGGGTTTTAAACGTGTACGGTTGCCCAAACAAATCTATCGTAACGTGTTGTTCCACTAAAACGTCACTGCCCCTTTCGCGCCCTTGACCCGCCCGACCAGCGTTTACTGATCCGTGAGATCACCTAGTCTGGCCAGCAGGTTGTCAATTTTTGACCGAATCAAGGTCTTTTCCTCTTGGTAGCGTTGCTCCACGTCAGCCTTACTTTGAAGCTCCTCCTCTAATTTATCAATTTTGGTTGTGAGTTCAAGATTCTTGGCCTCACAGGACTTGTAAACCTCGATCACTCGCTCGACTTTACGCTCGATTTCATCAAACTGTTTTATGATCTGTTCGTTGTCCAATCTTTCACCTCAGCATTTTGATAATTTATAATCCATCACAAAAGAAAAAGTCAAGGTTAAATACGGTTGAGGCGCCGCATGAGACCTTCGACGGCAACCAGGTCGTCCTTGGTGTTGATCCCTCGAAACTCCTGGGCGTTTTCCGCGACCATCGCCCCCACTCTGCCGTTGTCGCGATGGCAGACGGCAACGATGTCGGTCAGGTAGAGTTCGCCTTGTGCATTGTTGCGGTCGATTTTTTTTAAGGCGCGGGTCAAAAAAGGTTTGGCCACACAGTAGATTCCGGTGTTGACAATTCGGATTTTGCGCTGCTCCTCGGATGCATCGGCTTCTTCAACGATGGCCACCATGCGGCCGGCGTCATCGATAACAATGCGGCCGTATCCGGTCGGGTCCTCAACCTCCATGGCAAGGACCGATATGTCGCGCCGGTGAGTGCGGTGGTCGGCGATCAAGTTTTGAATGGTCCTCTCGGCAACCAGCGGGACGTCTCCGCAGAGAATCACCACGTGGCGACATTCGGCCGGGACGTCGGGAAGAGCGCTGGCCACGGCGTGTCCGGTGCCGAGTTGTTTCTCTTGCAAGGTGTAGCGGACCCGTGCGTATTCGGTCACCACTTCTCGAACCTGCCCCGCCTGATGGCCGACGACCAGGATGACGTGTTCCCCGGCGACTTTGGCGGCGGTTTCCACGACGTAAAGAATCATCGGTCTTCCGCAGACTTCGTGTAGAACCTTGGCTTTGTCCGATTTCATCCGGGTGCCCAGACCAGCGGCCAGAATGACGATCGCAATATTTTCGTGGCGGTGTTGCATCGAATCCCTTCAAGAAAAGAAAGGGTAAACCCACGAGGCCGGTTTACCCTTTTTGAATGGAATCCTCTTTCGAATCGCCTATATCAGTTCCAAATGTTGCTATCTCTTGCGCGATTCGGCCAACTTGACCCGTTGCAAGGCTCTTTCCAGTGCAGCTCGCGCCCGGGTGAAATCGATGTCTTCTTTTTTGCGGTCTTCCACCATCCGTTTTTGAGCCCGCTCCAAGGCTGCCATGGCCCGCTCGAGATCGATATCGCGTCTTCGTTCGGCAGACTCAGCCAGAACGGTTACCTTGTTCGGCAGGGCTTCGGCAAACCCGCCGCTGATGAAAATGGAGCGCTCGGCACCGCTGGCATCCGTGTAACGAATGGTTCCGGTTTTCAGGGTCGTCATGAATGGTGTGTGGCCGGTAAGGACGCCGAATTCACCCAGCGTCCCCGGTGCCGCCACGATTTGGACGTCCTCGCTGACAACGATTTTTTCGGGGGTAACGACTTCCAGTTTAATTTTTTCAGCCATGCTATGCCCCCTTTGTTAAGCCGCCTCTTCCCTTTTCTTGGCGTCTTCAACCACTTCCTCGATACCGCCCTTCA
>JBATHN010000450.1:0-2536 GCA_049666885.1 Desulfobacterales bacterium | reverse complement strand
GAAGAGCCGGTCAAATTGAGGGTCGGCGACACCTTTACCCTGACCACGGAAGAGATCGAGGGGAGCGTCGAGCGGGTTTCGGTCACCTTCACGGAACTACCGCAGGCCGTGCGACCGGGGAACCGGCTTTTTCTGAACGACGGCCTCATCCAGCTCAAAGTCCTGGAATCAGCCGGCAGGGAGGTCCGTTGCGAGGTGCTGATCGGCGGGCAGCTGAGTTCCCGTAAAGGACTCAATCTGCCCGGCATCGATTTGGGCATCAGTGCCTTCACCGACCACGACCGGCATTGCCTTGCGTTTGCCCTCGAAAACGGTGTCGATGCGATCAGCCAATCCTTCGTCGAAAACACTTCCGACATTGCCGCCGTTCGGGAAGCCGCGGCCGGTCTCGGCCATGATCCTTTCCTGATCGCTAAAATCGAGCGCTCCGGCGCGCTCGAACATATCGACGATATTATGCAGGCGGCTGACGGCATCATGGTGGCACGCGGCGATCTGGGGGTGGAAATTCCAATCGCACAGATCGCGATTGTTCAAAAACAACTCATATGGAAAGCCAACCGGCTCGGCAAGCCTGTCATTACCGCCACGCAGATGCTCGAGTCGATGACCGCCAACCGCCGGCCCACCCGCGCCGAAGCCACCGATGTGGCCAATGCAGTCCTGGACGGCACCGACGCCGTCATGTTGTCCGGCGAGTCGGCCATGGGCCAGTTCCCGGTGGATGCCGCGGAGATGCTGGCAACCATTGCCGCGAATATTGAGCCCCTGCGGACGATCTTTCCAGTGCGGGAAGAACTGTCGGTATCCGATCGAGATAAGGACGTGAGCCTGTCCGACTTGATTGCACGGAGCGTCGTCACCACCTCCCAGCGGATCACCCCCGCCGCCGTAATCGTTCCGACCCATAGCGGAGCTACCGCCCGCCGCATTACGCGCTTCAGGCTGCCGGTCTGGATTACGGCGGTGAGCAGCTATGAGAAGACCTGTCAGGACCTGCTCTTTTCCTACGGTGTTTTTCCGGTCTGCGAGCCGGAACACCCGACCGACTGGCGGTCCTGGATTCGAAACTGGCTCAAGGTTCAGGAGTTGAGCGGTCAATTGGTGGTGATGACCGAAGGCCCGTCCCGCAAACACCCTAAACGGAACAACCGCATGGAAATCGTCAACCTGAAAAAACCGTGAACGTTAGAAGCCGGAGATAGTCAGCATGTTGAAACGGTCCATTTTGAGAACCATTTTGTCAACTGGCCTGCTGTTGACCCTTGTCGCAGGATGCGCCGGTCCGTCGCCCCGTTCGAACTATTATCTGCTCAGCGCTTTTCCGGATCAGGAAACGGGCCAAGCGACAACCGCAATAACCGACGGCCTGTCGATCGGCATTGGACCGGTCTCCTTTCCCGATTACCTCGACCGGCAGCAGATCGTCATTCGAACCGGCCCTAACGAGATCTCTTTTTCCGAGTTCGACCGCTGGGCCGAACCTTTAAAAAACAACTTCATGCGCGTGTTCAAGGAAGACCTGGTTGAACGTCTAAGAACCGACAATATTTTCGTCTATCCCTGGCCTCCCGGTGCTGTTTTCGAATTCCAGGTTTCGGCCGAGGTGATCCGGTTCGATGCCCATCCGGGCGACAGCGCCAAGCTGGATGTGCAGTGGATGATTTTACGGAATCACGACAGAGAAGTCATTTTGAGCCGCAAATCATCCTACACCGTCGACCTCGATAGATCGGACTATAAAACTATCGTGGCCGCCCAGAGCCGCACAGTGGCCGATTTCAGCCGCGAGGTGGCTGCTGCGGTCACTGAAGTATACCGCAGGGAGCACGGGCATTGAATCGTGCTAAAATTCACTTGATTTTAGTCAAATACCGGTTGTATAGTAGTACTAATCATCGAGGGCCCGTCAATTACCGTCGGGCCGGTTTCGCACTGAAGGGAAGATCCATTTGACCAAGTGGCACCTGCAGTTTGGGACTATGAGAAATTTTTAGGAAAGGAGGGTGTCGTTATGGCCAATGGAACGGTAAAGTGGTTCAACGAAAAAAAAGGCTACGGCTTCATCGAACAGGAAGATGGAACGGATGTATTCGTTCATCACACCGGTATCAATGGATCCGGATTCAAAACGCTTGCAGAAGGCGACCGTGTGACCTTTGACGTCGAGAAGGGCCAAAAGGGTCTTGCCGCGGTCAACGTGACTGTCGTCTAGACGTCCCATTTTTTTAAGATGAGGGCATTTTACCGTTTGCGGGTGAAGTGCCCTTTCTGTTTTGAAATCCGCAACGGCGTCATTTTCATCGACTACCGCGACCGCAGGTCGGAGAGACCAATGGCGATTCCGCCGTCTATCGGCATGCAGATTATCTCCTATGAGGATATTACATCGCAGGTAGAGGCCGAAGAGGAGCTGCGGGAATCGGAAGAAAAGCTCCGCTATCTGTCATCGAGGCTTTTAACGGCCCAATAAAACGAGCGGCGAAGAATCAGTTTTGAATTGCACGATGTGCTGGGGCAGGATCTGGCGGTCTTG
>JBATHN010000449.1:0-1938 GCA_049666885.1 Desulfobacterales bacterium | reverse complement strand
AAGGACTTCTATCCATAAACTCTGAACGGGGAACGGTGAACCTTCGAATCTATATCGCTTCACTCCTTATGACAAACCGGTTTAGGTCATTGGATATTGAAATTTTGGATTTTATTGAATTTTGGTGTTTGGGATTTGAGATTTCTAATTCCTCAATACCCGGGATACGATCTCTAAGGATTACCCTTCTATTGAGTACAGTGCCCTTAAGTTTCATACGAGGGTTCACGGTTCAGAGTCGACCCTGGCCGCCGCCTCCAGTTGGATCGAAGAGGAAACTTTTCTTGTGACCCTCCGTTTGCTAAGATACAACGTTTTACTTTTAAAACACCAATCCATAGTTGGTCAATGCCGGAAAACGATATCCATAGAATCGAGTCGCTTCTGGACGACGCCATGAGTGTCGACCGATATGCCGTTCTGCGCAGACTCGCGCTGCTAAGACGCCGTCGTGCCGGGAGGATGTCGCAGAAAAGTTACAGGCAACAACTGGCGGTGCTGGAGCGACGGCTTGTGGCGTCGATCGCGCGGCGGCAGAAACGTGCGGCAAGCCGGCCCTGTGTCACCGATGCTCCCGCCCTGCCGATTGCCGACCGAAAGGACGACATCATCGCCGCCATCTCGTTGCATGCGGTGGTGATCGTGTCCGGTGAAACCGGCTCCGGTAAAACGACCCAGCTTCCGAAGTATTGTCTGGCGGCCGGCCGGGGAATCGACGGCAGAATCGGTTGCACCCAACCCCGACGGATCGCAGCGACATCTGTGGCGCGCCGGATTGCCGAAGAAATGGGCGAACCGGTCGGTCGTTCGGTAGGCTACAAGATCCGTTTCCAGGACCGTACCGGGCCGGACGCCTTTATCAAAATCATGACCGACGGCATCCTGCTAGCCGAAGTCCAGCAAGACCGCTATCTCAGTGAGTACGACACCATCATCGTAGACGAAGCCCACGAACGCAGCCTGAACATCGACTTCGTGCTGGGTCTGCTGAAGACGCTTCTGAAGAAGCGCCGCGATCTCAAGCTGATCATTACGTCGGCCACTATCGATACCGAGAAGTTTTCGCGGGCATTCGACGATGCACCGGTGATCGAGGTGTCCGGGCGCCTCTACCCGGTGGATGTGGGCTACTATCCGGACGATCCCTTGTTTGCGACATCCTCCGACGAGCCGAACGATGACATGACGCACGTCGAGACGGCGGTCGCCGCGATCCGCAGGCTGAAGCGCCGCGGGCCTTACGGCGACATATTGGTTTTCATGCCGACGGAGCAGGACATTCGTGAAACCTGTGAGATCCTCGAGGGGGACGGCGCCCCCGGCGAACGGGTGATGCCGCTGTTTGCCCGTTTGACGGCTGATGAACAGGCACGGGTCTTCGCACGAACCAAGGGCCGAAAGATCATCGTTGCCACGAATGTCGCCGAAACGTCTCTGACGATTCCGGGTATCCGGTACGTGGTGGATAGTGGGCTGGCCCGTGTATCCCAGTACAATCCACGCACGCGCACCACTGCCCTGCCTGTCGAACCGATCTCGCGCAGCAGTGCCGACCAGCGCAAGGGACGCTGCGGGCGGGTGGAAAATGGTGTCTGCATCCGGCTCTACAGCGAGGAAGACTATCTTTCACGGCCGCTCTTTACGCCGCCCGAGATTTTGCGGTCCAACCTGGCCGAAGTCATTCTGCGAATGACGGCCTTGAAGTTGGGCGACCTGGCCGTATTTCCGTTTATCGACCGGCCGGCGGCCAAAAGCATCCGCGACGGTACGGAAGCCCTCAAGGAACTCGGTGCCGTTACCGATAACCTCGCCGGAGAAGAGGTGCAAAAGACCAGTGGTGGCAGCCGCGGCAGAGGACGCCGCGCGGGTCGCGGAAAGGCGGATGGCGCCAACTCACGCCCGGGCTTGTTCCTGACGAAGCGGGGCGCCCTGATGGCA
>JBATHN010000448.1:0-3262 GCA_049666885.1 Desulfobacterales bacterium | reverse complement strand
GTCTGACCCAGATGCAGGGCCGTATCGCCCAGCCGGTTGACCGCTTTCTCGACCCTGTCGACCAGTCCCGTGAGCCGCTCGACGCCCTTGGCCCGAGCGAGCGTCTTCTGAATTTCACCTAACAGGTCCATGATCGGCTTGCCCTGATTCAACCCCAACTTGCGGCCCAGCAGGTCCATGGCCTGAATGCCGTTGGTCCCTTCGTAGATCATGGTAATCCGGCAGTCACGCAGCAGCTGTTCCATCGGGTAGTCCCTGATGTATCCATAACCGCCGTAAACCTGCAGTCCCAAGCTGCACATCTCGAATGAGCGGTCGGTCACGTAACCCTTGGCGACCGGAATAAGCAGGTCGATCATCCCCTGCAACCGGGCCTTCTCTTCGTCACTTTCTGCGGTTTCCTTGCGGTCATCCAGAATCCCGACGTAATAAAGCAGACTGCGCATGCCGTCCACGTATGCTTTCATGGTGAGCAGTTGCCGGCGCACATCCGGATGCTCAATGATGGGGACCGCGGCGGCGCTGTCATCACGCATCTTGAGCAGGTGCCGGCCCTGAATTCTCTGACGGGCATATTGAAGGGCACTCAGGTAGGCGGAACTCGCGCAGCAGAAACCCTGCATTCCGACCAGCAACCGCGCCTCGTTCATCATCAGGAACATGGCCCGCATCCCCTTGTTCTCCTGACCCAGAAGCGTACCCCGGCACTGCCCCTTGCCGCCGAGTGCCATGGAGCATGTGGCGTTGCCGTGAATACCCATTTTTTCTTCCACTCCGGTGCAGACCACGTCGTTGAATTCACCGAGTGTCCCATCGTCGTTCACCCAGATTTTGGGCACCACGAAAAGGGAGATGCCGCCGGTGCCCTGCGGGGCCCCTTCGATCCGAGCCAGCACCGGGTGAATGATGTTTTCGACCAGGTCGTGTTCACCGCCCGAGATGAAAATCTTGTTGCCGGTGATGGAATATGTGCCGTCATCGTTTTTACTGGCTGTCGTGGTCAAGGCACCGACATCGGAGCCGGCCTCCGGTTCGGTCAGCAGCATCGTGCCGCACCATTGACCGGTGTAAAGCTTCTTGACAAAAAATTCTTTCTGCTCTGCGGTTCCGAAAGTCTCGATCAGTCTGCCGGCACCATGCGTCAGACCCGGGTACATCATGAACGCCAGGTTCGCACCGATAAAATATTCACTGGCCGCAAGGGCCACGGTCCGTGGCATCCCTTGCCCCCCCCAATCGATGCTCTCGGTCATCGCGACCCACTCCCCCTCTCTGTAGGTCTCATAAACCTTTTTGAACTCTTCGGGCACCGTTACGGTGCCGTTTTCGAAGTGCACCCCCTGCCGGTCGCCGATGACCTGAGTCGGCAGGATTTCCTTGATCGCCAAATTGCGGGCCTCAGAGACGATCAAATCGATTGTCTTTCTGTTAAACTCTCCAAATTTATCGTGCGCGCTCATCTCCTCGACACGAAGCACTTCATGAAGAAGGAAGTCGACATCCCGCCGATCTGCGATTTGCTGTGCCATAACCCGAATCTCCTTGTGTGATAGAGTGTTCCGTCCGCAAATGGACCCTTTACTCAATCTCGGCGTCCAAAATGCAATGTTAAGGGTTCACGAAAAAATAAATTCGCAATTTTGGGAGTTGAAGCGCCCGGCCGGAAAGGCGCGAAAACTCGGCATATCTGGATATTCCGAGTTTTCGCAACGCGGCCGGACGGGATGCATCGGCGTCCAAAATGTGACGTTATTTTTAAGTGAGCCCTAACTTTGAGCGAGCCCTAAGATGCCCCTGATAACCGATACCGTTGAAAAAAAGGTCGACCAAGGGATCTGCCATTGACACCAGGTCATATCGACCCCCGGAGTGGAGCCAAGTGTTGATCACTTCGTCTACCGCACCGATGATAAACCGTTTCACCAGCCCCAGATACAGATCTTTGCGGATACAGCCTTCGGCCTGGCCGTTTTCCACAATTTCGGCAATGATATCGAGATACATCTGCGACATGTCCCTGATCTGCTCCTCGGCCCGGCGAGTGAGACGGTGGGTTTCGGTCTGGTAAACGATAGCCAGATCACGGTCACGTTGAAATTCTTCAAGGTGCCGGCGGACAAGGTTTCTCAACTTCTCGACGGCACTGCCTCCGCAATCGACTTCTTCTCTGAAACGCTGGAAAACCTGCTTGGTTTTGTATTTGAAAAACTGAACCAGGATATCGTCCTTGTTTTTGAAATACAGATAGATGGTCCCATCGGCCACACCAGCTTCTCGGGCGATTTTGGCAACTGTCGACTGATGATATCCGTGCCGGGCAAAAACCTTTATGGCCGCTTCTAGAATGCGGTGGTATTTATCGTTTTTATCGCGGGTGCTGATGGTGTAGCTCCTGGATGATCAAATGAATTATGAATGAATGTTCATTCACTTTACAGTGGCATCCGGTGCTTGTCAAGTGCAATTGGCGGAGGGCTGCATCAGCCATTATATTAATGATTTCAAAAGGAAAAACTTTGAATCGTAATTAAGGCGGGTTTTTCATCTGCGAATTTAATTGCGCGCAACGGTATAATTTGAAGATTTGTTCATTTTATTCGTCTGTCAATCGAATCCTGACGGCGCTGGCGTGTGCCGTCAGGCCCTCTGTTTCTGCCAGGCAGGTGATGTCACCGGCTTCTTTCCGGAAAGCGGCCTTTGAATAATGAACGATACTCGTCTTTTTGACAAAGTGACCCACCGAGAGAGCCGAGGCAAACCGAGCGGTGCCGGCCGTCGGCAGCACGTGATTGGGTCCGGCGACATAATCACCGACCGGTTCTGGTGTGTAGGCGCCCAGAAAAACAGCGCCGGCATTTCGAATGCGGCCAAGCAGATCAAAGGGCTCTTCGAGCTGCAGTTCCAGGTGTTCCGGCGCAATCCGATTGGCCAGATCGACAGCTACATCGAGATCGGGAACAACCATGATCGCCCCGTAGCGGTCCAGGGATGCTTCGGCAATTTCCCGGCGGGTCAAGGCTTGAAGCTGGGGTCGAAGAGCCTGAACAACATCTTCGGCGATCCGCCGATCGTCGGTGATCAGAATGGCCGATGCCAGTTTATCGTGTTCGGCCTGCGAAAGGAGATCGGCGGCAATGAAACGCGGGTCGGAAAAACGGTCGGCGAGGACGAGAATCTCACTGGGCCCGGCCACCATATCGATGCCCACGGTACCCGCCACGATTTTTTTGGCCAGGGTGACATACAGGTTGCCGGGACCGAC
>JBATHN010000447.1:0-2363 GCA_049666885.1 Desulfobacterales bacterium | reverse complement strand
GTTCATACGGCCAGTTCCGATGTCACCAACATGCTGGTTAGGGCCAAGGAAGTTTTGAAGAAGAATTTCAAGCTGATCATTTTGAAACAAGATTTTGTCAAGACCAAACTGTTGGTCAGGACCCTTTCCAAGGCAAAGATAGACCTGCTTGTCGTACCGGAATACAGTCTGAGCCATTACATTGAAAAAGCCAACAAACTGTTCATCGGAGCTGTGTCCATTACGCCTGATGCGAAGGTCGTTGCTGCCATCGGCACGGCCAACATCGTCGGATTGTGTCACATAAACAATGTGCCGGTGTATCTTTTCGCCAATTCACTCAAGTTCTCGTTTCACCCCTCTTCGAGCCAGAGAATTCACACCAAAACGGTATCCACTTCCCAGGACGACGTGAGATATATGCTGACGACCCATTCCCATGACATCGTCGATTTGAAGCTGGTCGATCACCTGGTCACCGAAGACGGGAAAATAGAAAAGCCCTTTATGGAAAAATACGTGCGATGACCAAAATAATCGAGCCCTCGGGGATTTTTCGGCAACCGGGAGCGGAGGGAATGATCAGCGACTTCAGCGCGCAAACTCATGCATAAGGCAATCTAAGGAAAGAACAGTTTTCATCATAATATAGGCTTTTTAAGCCTACTTCACAATTTACGGTCTCCATCTAACAGCCAGGGTTTCCGCTGTTCTTTCCCAAGGCTGCCTAATGCATTCAGACAGTGCCCGCTTTCGCTGCTGATCATTCCCTCCGCTCTGGTGCAGCATTTGCGGGAAAAACTCCCCGACCCCTGAAATAATCAGGCAACTGACATGACTTCAAATCAAAACAGTTCACTACGATTAGATTGTCATTACAGGAAGGTTAAGTATCGAAGAAGCAGTCGAGTCGATATGCGCCTTTTGGGGCAGTCGTTTCTTAATGCCTAAAACAGTCTGGTAATGTCGCAATCGACAACCAACTAAATAGGAGGATTTGTCATGCACGAGGAAAAATCGGAACCGACGAGGAGCACGGCCCAAATAGTGGGATTGATTTTGGGGGCCGTATTGTTTTTCATCATTATTCTATTTTTTGATTTTGATCCCGAAAAGCCGATCGTCACCCGAATGGCTGCGGTGGCAGTCCTCATGGCAGTGTGGTGGATCACGGATGCCATACCCCTCTTTGCTACGGCGCTGTTGCCGATTGTTCTCTATCCGCTGCTGGGGATTTTAGGGGGCAAAGCCACTGCGCCCATCTACATCAACAGCACCATTTTTCTGTTTATGGGCGGCTTTATGATCGCTTTGACCATGGAAAAGTGGCAATTGCACCGACGCATCGCGCTTTTTATCATCCGTCTCGTCGGGGGCGGGCCATCCAGAATAGTACTGGGATTCATGGCGGCAGCCGCATTTTTATCCATGTGGATATCCAACACCGCCACCGCGATCATGATGGTTCCCATCGGCTTGGCCATTATTTCGCAGATGGAAGAAAAATTCGATGAGAAAAAAACCCATAAATTCACGGTCGCTCTGATGCTCGGCATCGCCTATGCGTGCTCATTGGGAGGAGTCGCCACCCTTGTGGGAACGCCCCCGAACCTTTCATTTGCGCGGATTTTTCAAATTACCTTTCCAAAAGCGACACCGATCGCCTTTGGTACATGGTTCATCATGGGGCTGCCGCTGAGCATTGTCATGCTTATGATCGTCTGGCTGATCCTCACCAAGATATTTTTCCGTGTCCCGGCTGATGTCACCGTGGACCGGTCCATTGTCGATAAAGAATACAAGGAATTGGGGTCGATGAGTTTTGAGGAAAAAGCCGTGCTGGTTATCTTTTTTTCGACGGCATTTTTATGGGTGTTCCGAAAGACACTGAATCTGGGAGTTGTCTCCATACCGGGATGGTCGCAACTGATCCCCTATCCCAAGCTGATTGACGATGGAACCGTGGCTTTGGTGATGGCCATGATTTTGTTTTTGATCCCAACCCGCAGCAAAGATGCGCAGACGGCCACCATTATGGGGCCCGATGTGATCAAAAATATTCCCTGGAACATTGTCATCCTTTTCGGCGGTGGCTTTGCAATGGCAAAGGGGTTTCAGGTGACCGGCCTGGCGACATTGATCGGGAATAAATTTGCGGGGCTGGCCGGTATGAATCCCATCATTATGGTTCTCATCATCTGCTTTGGTCTAACTTTCTTGACGGAATTGACATCCAATACCGCGACCACGGAAATGATTCTCCCGATTTTAGCATCCGTGGCCTTTGCCATGAAGGCCAATCCGCTCTTTCTGATGATCCCGGCCACCCTTTCCGCATCTTGTGCCTTCATGATGCCGGTGGCAACGCCGCCCAATGCGATTGT
>JBATHN010000446.1:0-5903 GCA_049666885.1 Desulfobacterales bacterium | reverse complement strand
CCAGCGAAAGATCCCAACCATCGAGACGCTGATCCATGTCCACGATTTCCCTCTCGGACACCCCCAGCCGCTCAGACAGCAGCTTGGGCTTGGGATCGAACCCCTGGTCGATGAGTTTCTGCTTTTCTTTTTTAAGTTTGAAGAAGAGCTTGCGCTGGCCTTGAGTGGTCCCGATTTTCACCAACCGCCAATTGTCCATGATGAATTTCAGAATGTAGGCCTTGATCCAGAACGAGGCATAGTAGGAGAACTTGACGTTCTTGTAAGGATCGAATTTACGCACCGCCTGCATCAAGCCGATGTTGCCCTCCTGGATTAAATCGAGCAGATTCTGCATCCAGACTCTCTGAAACTCCAGGGCGATTTTAACCACCAGCCTCAGGTTAGAGGTCACCAGCGCGTATGCGGCCTCGCGATCACCGTATTTTTGAACACGAATGCCGAACTCTTTTTCCTCTTCGCGCGTCAGCAAGCGGTAGCGGCTGATTTCGGTCAGATATCGCTGCAGGGGATCGTACTTGATCAGCGCCTTGTCGTGAGATTGGGTGGTTGCAGATCGTTTTTGCCTATTATCGATAGGTTCGAGATGTTTCTTTGAGTCTTCCGGCTCGGTCTTCGACAGGGTCTTTTTTGGCTTGCTCATTTAAATCGCCTGAAAAAATGGTGTCTGTTTTGAAGTCACCGTTTTCTGATTCTTGTCACCCGGCAGTCTGTTCCGGGTGTCTTTTTTCAATGCAAAACCGGTCGGCAATGTTCAAGGGTCGCGACTGGCCTCGGCCGGGTGGTGCAATCATTCTTTTTCTTGTAGACTTCACCGATTTCTTGTGTTAACCACCCTCTGGACTTGTGCGCCTGTAGCTCAGTTGGATAGAGCAACGGACTTCTAATCCGTAGGTCGCAGGTTCGAATCCTGCCAGGCGTACCATCAATATTCAAACGGGATAAGACAATTCGTTCGACCCCGGTTTTCGTTTGGCCACAAGAGGATTTGGGCCTGCGGTTGAGGCGCAGCCGAAATGCCGCCAAAGGCGGTATTCGAATCCTGCCAAACGTACCAGTTCCCTTAAGATCACTCTTTCGGTGGTTCGGAAAGCAATTTGCCTTTCAGAGTTCTACCGTGCCCATAAGTTCGACTGCTTCGACCGATAGCTCAGTCTCACCGGCTGAAAAATAATGACATAAATCTAATTACCTAACAGGTATCAAATCGGACGGCAAGGAATATTTTTTGGGGAATCGCCGAAATGGATATGCTGAAAACCCTCCTGGCGTTATGTGCCCCTCTTTTGGCTGCCGTTATTCTCGGCAACCTCTTCCTGACCGAGGTGAAAAAGGCCCGCACCGCCGGTGCTCCCTGGTACGCCCCTTACCTCACCCTGCCCGGCCTCTTGGTGCTGGCGGCATTGTGCTCACCCATCCTGATCTGGCTGTTGAAAAGATAAGCCTTGCCGATGTCTTAGCGCGTCCGCCCCGGTGTCGTATCAATTGGTTGCGAAATCATCTCACCGACGCACACCCCCCCAAGCGTCCCGCAGAGAAGTTTGTAGCCCACTTTATTTCGACGTCATCCGGCGCGTTGCCCCCAGCCTCTGTTCAGCAAGCGGCAGGCCCAGTTAAAAGCGCTTGCCCCTAACGTGGTCCAATGTGCACATGATGTGGAAAGGCAGTTGAATAAAAAAATCCAGCGCAAAGCCGAATAACATCAACATCAGCAGCAAGGGGACTTTTAAGATGTAAAATGTGAGCTTCGCGTTCATGATCGGTATGGCCTGCACTCTGGGTTTGAATTTGTCTTTTTTTCGTGTTAACATATTGAATTGCAACAATAAAGAGGAATCATGCACCTGTCACAATTATCCTTTCAGCAACTGGCCGGCCAGCGGCTCATGGTCGGTTTCGACGGTACGGCCTTCAATGACGACTTGCGGTTTCTGATCGGCACCCTCAAAATCGGCGGAGTGATTCTTTTCACCCGCAACATCGTTTCACCAGACCAACTGCGCGAGCTGTGTGTTGAAATTCAGCGCTGCGGTCGGCATTCAGGCCTCGCGCCCTTGCTGATCGCTATCGACCAGGAAGGGGGTGAAGTTGCCCGTCTTAAAAAACCCTTCACCCAGCTCCCCGGTGCCTCGCAAATGAGAGACGAAGAGGACGTCACACATTTCGCCCGCGTGACGGCCGCCGATCTCCGGAACACCGGCGTCAACATGAACATGGCCCCGGTGCTCGATGTGGCGCCCGAGGAGATCTCCAGCATTATGGCATCCAGGAGCTTCGGGGCCGATCCCCTCCGGGTGGCTGCAATGGGCTGCCGGATGATCGATCAACTCCAGCGGCGCAACATCATGGCAGTGGCCAAACACTTCCCCGGCATCGGCCGAACGGTTCTCGACTCCCATGATGACATGCCCACCCTCAGCGTTGATCTGGAGGAACTCAGACAGGTTGACCTGGTTCCTTTCGACGCGGCCATAGACCATCGGCCGGCCGGGATGATGCTGTCGCACGTTTTTTACGATCACATCGACCCCGAGTGGCCGGCCAGTCTCTCGCCGGCGATCGTCAGCGACATACTGCGGCGGGACATGGGATACGACGGTCTTGTCCTGACAGACGATCTGGATATGGGCGCCATCAAGCGGCACTACGATATCCGAACCGTCGTGCGGCAAATCCTCGTTGCCGGGGTCGACGTGGCCCTGATCTGCCACAAGGGTCCGAACATTGAAACCGCTCACGAAGAGATGATTCGACAAATGTCGGATTCCGCCGACTTGCACCTTAGAGGCATGGCCTCAGTTGCACGACTGCTGAAACTGAAACACCAATATCTGGGGTATCGATGGTTCTCTGATTGATCGCAAACTAAACTGATCGGTTCTGAGTTCAAAGGTTCAGCGTTCAAAGGTTCAGCCCTGCCGCTGGCCATTGGGGCGCCCAGGTTGATCGTTAAAGAAACTTTTTAGTTTCGGTGAAAATTTCCAAATCTCAAATAACAAATCACAATGACCAAAATTCAGAATGTCAATTACACGAGTGTTCAAGGAAGGATTACAACCCTTCAACCCTGAACGGGGAACGGTGAACCTTTGAACCGATATCACTTCAATCCTTCAACCCTGAACGGGGAACGGTGAACCTTTGAACCGATATCGCTTCAATCCTTCAACCCTGAACGGGGAACGCTGCACCTGGAACCTCATGAGTTTATAACTTTTCAACCCAGAACGTTGAATCTCGGGTGGGAAACCGCTCAACCTGCATGCACTTCCACTTTCGCTCGAAGAGCCCAGCTCAGATAGCTTGGCGGGAATAGACATCCTCGTCGAAGTCGGAGCCTTCTCCATTTGCCAAGTGATGATATCCCGCGGTGGCAATCATGGCGGCGTTGTCACCGCAGAGGTCGTGACCGGGCAAATAGACGGAAATTCCCTTTTTTCGGGCGTCCGCAGTCACCTTTTCCCGCAAACGCCCGTTGGCCGCCACACCTCCGACCAAGGCAATCCGGTTGCATTTTTTGCAGACCGCGGCCTCGATGACTTTATCGGCCAGCACATCCACTACCGCCTCCTGAAACCCGGCTGCAATATCGGGGATCCGGTCAGCCAGGTCCCGGGAGAGGCCGCTAATGTATCGGCCAACAGCCGTCTTGAGCCCGCTGAAACTGAAATCGAAGCTCGAACGGTCCAAATAGGATCGCGGAAATGGGATTCGCCTCGGGTCACCCTCTTGTGCCAGCTTCGAGATGATGCCACCGCCCGGATAGCCGAGGTCGAGCATTTTCGCCACCTTGTCGAAGGCTTCTCCGGCGGCATCGTCACGGGTCTGTCCCATGAGGTCGGATTGCGTGTGAGAGGTGACGTGATAGATGCTGGTGTGACCCCCGGAGGCCAGCAGGGCCGTAAAGGGAAAAGAGGGTGGGTCGGGCTCCAGGAATACGGAATTGATGTGACCTTCCAGGTGGCTGACACCGATCCAAGGAAGTCTGCGGACCATTGCAAAGGCCTTGGCAAATGAAAACCCGACCAGAAGCGACCCGATCAAACCAGGCCCTTGAGTGACCGCCACAGCTTCGAGTCCCGCCTGTGAGATGCCACACTCACTGAGCGCCTGGCGAACCACCGGCACGATGGCCTCGATGTGTTTGCGGGAGGCCAACTCGGGCACAACCCCGCCGTAAGGGCGGTGAACGGCGACCTGGGAAGAAACCACTGAAGACAGGATTCGGCGGCCATCCACCACCACTGCCGCCGCGGTCTCGTCGCAGGAGGTTTCTATTCCGAGAACGATCATTTTGTTTATTTTTCTTCGGAACCCTCCCGGCACCGTGCGAACCGATCCCTCAGGTGGGACAGTGCCCGCCGTTCTTAAGGCCCCGGGCGATCCAGTCCAGCAACCGCAGGCAGATGCGCCTGATTCCGCTTGCCGGGATAGTCTTCTTTTCGTCTTTCATCTGGGGTCCGGTTTACATCCACTGACAGCGGTTGTTTTGCTGGCGGCATTCGGCCACTTCGCCGATGACAAAGGCTTTCTCGTTCAGGGCGGAAAGCCGCGACAGGACCTCGATCGTCGAATCGTCGGGGACAACCGCTACCAAGCCGATGCCGTTGTTAAAAGTCCTCAGCATCTCCTCGTCGGTAATCTTGCCTGCCTCTTGCAGGAAGTCGAAAATCGGCGGGACCTCCCAGCTGCGTTTCTGCAGCTGAACCTGGCAAGCCCTCGGAATGATGCGCAGGAGGTTTTCCTCGATTCCACCGCCGGTGATGTGCGCCAGGCCGTGAATTGGCAGGTCGCGGGTCAGGTGGCGAATGGTTTCGGAATAGATCTTTGTCGGCTTGATCAGTTCGTCCCCCAGCCGGCCGCCCAGTGCTTCGACTTGAGACGAGCACTTGAGTTTCAATCGGTCGAAACAAATTTTTCTGACCAGTGAATAGCCGTTGCTGTGCAATCCGCTAGATGCAACCCCAACGATCTTGTCTCCAACGTGGATGCCGGAGCCATCGATGATCTTGGCGTTGTCGACAATCCCGACGGCAAAACCCGCCAGGTCGTATTCACCGGGTCGATAGATCCCCGGCATTTCCGCGGTTTCACCGCCGATGAGCGCACACCGGGCCTGATTGCACCCCTCGGCGATTCCCTGGATGACCGCCGTGGCCCTGTCGCTGTCGAGCTCACCCATGGCAAGGTAATCCAGGAAAAACAGTGGCCGGGCACCCTGAACCGCAATATCGTTGACGCTCATGGCCACCAGGTCAATGCCGACCGTGTCGTGCTTGTTCATCATGAAGGCGATCTTCACCTTGGTGCCGACGCCGTCGGTGGAACTGACCAGCACTGGATTGTCCACATTGGCCACGTTCAGGGAGAACAGGGCACCGAAACCGCCGATGTCCCCCATCACTCCGGACCGCGGGGTTTGTTTGGCGATATCCTTGATCTTCTCGATCAATCGCGCGGCCTTTTTGATATCGACACCGGCTTCGGCGTAGGTCAGGGAATTAGACATTAGACTCTCCAGAATAAAGTGAGAAAGTGTCAAAAATTTGAATATTTAGAAGGAATCTCCTGAAAAGTCAAAACAATTTTTTTGACATCTCAGCCGGGATAATGTAAAAATTCGCAGGAAAATAGACGCAAAACCCTCTTTCCGCCCAACCGGCGAGACCTTGCGGCCATGCACGACGTAATGATTATAGAAGTCCGGGATACAGGAAGTCAAGGGATTGGACGGTCTGTCGTCTTTTACGCAGAAGACCTTCCGTCCCGCCCACCGGCGCGCCGTCTCCTGTTTCCAACTGCCGTTTTGAACCCACCCTGCCCGCTTTAGGGTTCGCGAAAAAATAAGTTCGCAATTTTTGGGCGTTGAGACGCCCGGCCGGCAAGGCGCGAAAATGCAGGAA
>JBATHN010000445.1:0-8510 GCA_049666885.1 Desulfobacterales bacterium | reverse complement strand
CAGTTATGACTTTATTTCGATTGGAGCGACGCGACGGACCAAATCCGTCTGAGTGACAAATTTTGTCAGGCTGAATGCCAAAGGAATCGGAGCGTCAATCGGTCAGGCCTACAGAGCCGATGTGCTGAAGAAACAGATTCGAGCATAGCAGAAATAAGCCGAATGGGGATGGAAGGGATCAAATTTACCGGCTGATGTCAGTTGAAGATGCTGCCATTATAATCTCTTATCACTGAAATTGTATAGGTTTTTGCGCACAAAACTTTTTGGAATCTCAGGAAACAGTTAACAGTCGTAAAGCTACGGAGATTATAAATAAATCCAACTTTTTCAAAATATGTGTTTCCGGCTTGTACCGGTTGGGGCCTCGGTAAAGAATAATGACTCAGCTTGCCTTCTTTTTGGCCCGGGGAGACCAGTAACGAACCGGTCCGACATCGACGTGAACGAAATTGTCACGCGGGTAATATCCGACACCACCGCCTTTTATGACGGTGGCAACTTTGCGCAGAGAAGCCAGGTGACCGTCTGGCAAGCGGATGTCGGCCGCCTGCCCTTTTAAATGATAACTGTTGCGGGCCGCATTTCTTCCGCTTTTACGCAACAGTTCATTCGATTTCCGGCAGCGATAGCCCGAAACGACGTGTAAAGGTTCGTCGAGTCCGATTTGAATTTTAATGGTGTGCAAAAGATTAATGAGGCCGAGGTCGATCGATTTCACTTCGCCTGTCCGATGATCCCGCATGATGTAATCAATCTTTTCAAGGGCATCCGGCACATATTGTCCATTGAACCAATAAGTTGCGGTAAGGGTTTCTTCGGTTACAGGGTTGTGTAGCCAAAGCATCCTGTCTTGTGGGGTAAAATAAGGAATGGCGGCCAAAGCACGAAATGGGACGAATGCGGTGAGCCCTGAAAATATCGTCATTTTTATGAAACGCCGCCGGACCGGATCAGTTTCTTTGGTGTTTTTAGCTGGTGGACTTGCCATTCAAGATGCTCCTGTATGTTCGACAGATAATGATGAGGATGTAGTATGTGCCGCCGACAGAAGAGCCAATTGCATTAACTTATTTATCGGGTCGTTCGGGTATTATTCGAAATTAGAAAGCAACAGAAAATAACGGATCTCAATAGCCGGAAACTTATTTGTAACTAAATTATCTTTACAACGACATTTACGGAATTCAATCACTATATATTGATATTAAAAATACTAATCAATCAATATATTGAGGTTAAACCTCTAAGTTGTGTTGTAGGGATAGTGGGTAAATATGTCAAGTTTTATTTTACGCGGATGCAAACGATTTAGAGCGCTGTATGCAGCAATAACGCAATATCACCGCATAATGTTTTAAATTCAGCCCTTACATCTTTCCCTTTGACATTTCTTACCGTCGCCTCCTTAATGAAAGATGTTTTCCGATTGTCATTGAATTCAAAGGTAATGACGATGTTTGCACCGACTTCGAGCGCTTCGTTTTTTTCGGTTACGAATTTAACGCCCGAGCGGGAAAGGTCTTTGACCGTGATCGCGAAACTTTCAGGTTTTCCTCTTCCTCTTTCGTGAAGAACACTTCCATTGGTATCAAAATAGTGTCTTTCGAATTTTCGCCTTTCCACAACAACGCTAAAGGAATATCCGCACTTACACTTGGAAACAAAATTTTCGGGTTTTGATCTTTTGAAAAATCTTGGTATATCTATGATTTTTTGAAAGCCGCAATGGGGGCATTCAATTAATGTTTCGTTGTCTTGCGTCAAAACAGTTTTCGTCGAATGCTGTTCCATAATACCCGGAGCTTCCGATATATTGCGCGTTTCAGCGAATTGGGCAACTTAATTTAAGCATGGAGTTCATTTATGCGGCGCAGGGCCAAAGTGACCTTTAAACCGTCTGGAAGCGCAATTAATTCTGGATTAACCCTTTTAAAATAATAGTGAATTTACAATTTTTAATGTCTTTACCGCATCGGTGCACAAAAAGTCAAACTCAAAGTCGAGTTGCCGTGCTTGACGCGGGAGGCCTGAACGGGGAGACGCTCAAACCGTTTCGGTGCAAAATTCCTTGTGAATGAGTCGTTGTTTTTATATGTAGTATCCATCCATAAACGGAATCAATCGGCCCGGGTTGGCGTTCCCGCTCTTCGCAACCCTCGATCGCGCAAAGGCGTGAAGACTCCGCCTGCGATTGTCCCGCTATAGGCGGGACTGCGGCCTTGGCCGGAGCCGAAATCTACTATTTCTGAACGGACACTATGTAGGTCTGAACTCAAAAGGGACGATGTAAAACTATTGACATGGCAAATTCTATCATTACCGCAACAGGCAGTTATCTTCCATCCGAAATAATACCCAACGAGTTCTTTCTCCGCAACGAATTCTATGGGACCGACGGCAATAAAATCAGCCGCCCCAATGCCGACATCATTAAAAAACTCTTTGAGATTACAGGCATCAGGGAAAGGCGCTATGTGACCGAAGAGCTTTCGACATCGGACATTTCCTATTTGGCCGCAGTACAGGCGCTGGAGGGTTTGGACAGAGAGAGCCTCGACTATATCATTGTTGCTCAAAATTTTGGAGACGTACAGTCGGACAACATCAGAACGGACATGGTTCCCACGATTGCCTCCCGGGTGAAACACAAGCTGAAAATCAAGAATCCGTACACCATCGCCTTCGATATCCCCTTCGGATGTCCGGGTTGGCTGCAGGCAATGATTACAGCCGACTACTTCATCAAATCGGGTGATGCAAAGAGGATCCTCGTCATTGGTGCTGAAATTTTATCACGGGTCTCGGACCCACATGATGTCGACAGCATGATCTACGGCGATGGTGCCGGTGCGACCCTGCTCGAGGCCACGGATCGGGATGTGGGCATCCTCTCGCATGTCTCCCGTTCGGATACCCATGACAATGCCTATCTTTTGTTTCTCGGAAAATCATACAATCGTCAACGCAACGGTGATGACCTGTACATCAAGATGCACGGACATGACATCTATAAGTACGCCTTGCGGACAGTGCCGGAAGTGGTCCGTAAAAATCTCGAAAGTGCCGGAATCGGCATAGAGGATGTCAAGAAAATCCTGATCCACCAGGCGAATGAAAAGATGGACGAGGCGATCGTCAGAAGGCTGTTCAAACTGTACAGCAAAGAGGACGTTCCCACCGGAATCATGCCCATGATAATTTCCTGGACCGGCAACAGTTCGGTCGCCACACTGCCGACGCTGTTGGATTTGATCCAACGCGGCAAGCTCGACAGTCACAAACTGTATTCAGGAGACATTGTCGTCTTTGCCTCGGTCGGTGCAGGAATGAATATAAATTCAATGGTTTATCGTATGCCGTGAGAAGGCAAAGCCGGAGGAATAGCTTGTGAACCGTTCAAAGCGGTCTTTTAAAACCATTATTTCGGGCACCAGCCGGTCATTTAATGTTGTTTTTTTAAGGAATATTTTATCGACCTTACCGGTTGTAAGCGGTCTACTGTTAGGCTGGATCTGCCCCAGGAACACCAGATATCTATCTGTTTTTTTATTATATAATAATCATCGTCTCAGGTATTTGTTAACTCCCGGAACTGACAAACGGTTGGGAGTATCCCCAGTAACAACTTGTCGGTACCCTCCGGCCACTCCCAAGGAGGCATGTCGTATAATATTTTAAGGTCCACCTTGCTCCTTCCATCTCATCATTGCGATTTTCAATCAAGAATCTGATCTTATAATATAACTGTCATTCATTGGTAAACACTTTTTCCTTGACAATCCGATGATCCTTAACTATTTATTCCCGCTTATAATAATTCGATTGTAAGAATTCCTCGGTAGCTCAATCGGCAGAGCGGGTGGCTGTTAACCACTAGGTTGTAGGTTCGAGTCCTACCCGAGGAGCCACAAAAATCATGGCCGGGTTCGCCGGCCTTTTTTATTTTGGCGTATTGTGTCTACATCCTCCAAAGCCAAACCACCAGGCGCTATTACTGCGGCCAAACCGACGATATCCAAAAACGCCTCATCCAGCATAACGATCCTGAAAATACCTTCACACGGACAACCTCACGATCCAAGGGGCCATGGCGCCTGATACATAAAATCGAATGTCCGAACAGAACCGATGCCATCCGACTGGAACGGCAAATTAAAAAAAGGATTCATTTGGCGAACTATGACGATCCAGCACGATTTCATCGGGCGGGTGACAGCCGCACTGGGACATGTGGGGACGTCTGAACGACGGCGAGCGACGGTTTTTGCAGCCCGCCCCGGCAGCGGGCACGGGGAGATCGGGAAACGGGCCCGGAAAAGAACCGATGAGGATCGGTTGATATTGCTGAAAGAGTTAATTGCGCAAGCCAAACCGCTCAATCTGGGCGTCGATTACGCCGCAGGTGGACAAGTCGACGGCGGCGCCTGTTCGGGTTTCACGGGGTCGCGTCCGATAAACCGTGGGTGGTCACCAGAACGTTTTTACCCGTAAGGCGGTCGTCTTAAAACACGGCGTGCAAGGAAACTTCTTGACCCCGTTCCCGCCCTTCGTTATTTTTATTGATGAAAATTCCATAAAAATATCCGATCCCGGATCTACATGCCATCTCTTTGTTAATGTCGAGGCCCGTCATGCAAAAATTCAACCCCGAACAAGCCATGTGGAATGTGCGCCGTGAATTCGGCGAACACGGCGGTGTTACGCCTTCGGTGTCACGGTCCTCGACCTTTACGGTCATGGATCCGTGCATCATGCCTGAAATCTTCGAAGGTCTCCGGGGGCCGGAAAAAAACGGCTGTTTTCTTTACAGCCGCCACTTCAATCCCACTGTTGATGTCCTGGCCCGCTACCTTGCCGCCATGGAAGGCACCGAGGCCGCCGTCTGCACGGCCAGTGGCATGGCCGCAATTTCATGCGCGCTGTTGCAGCTGTGTCAAACAGGTGATCACATCGTTTCCAGCGATACGGTCTACGGCGGCACCCACGCCCTGCTCAGAGAGCTGTTCCCTAAAATGGGAATCAACACGACCTTTGTGAATCCGACCGATACGAAGTCATTCGAAGCGGCGATCACGAAAAAAACGCGGGTCATTTACACCGAAGCGGTCGGCAATCCCACCCTGAAAGTCGCAGATATACCGGCCCTGGCCGACCTGAAGAAAACATACGATCTGACGCTCGTGGTGGACAACACCTTTACGCCGGTCATCATATCACCGGCGCAGCTGGGTGCCGACATTGTCGTCCACTCGCTGACAAAATTCGTCAACGGCGCCAGTGACGCGATCGCCGGGGTCATTTGTACCGCCAAACCGTTCGTACACAAACTGATGGATCTGCATACCGGACGCGTCATGCTCCTGGGCCCGACCATGGATCCGCGTATCGCCTACGACATCATCCAACGGCTGCCGCACCTGGCCCTGCGCATGCGTGAACACGGCGCCCGGGCCATGATTATCGCCGCCAGGTTGAACGAAATGGGGGTCGACGTCACCTATCCCGGCCTTCCCTCTCACCCGCAGTACCGGCTCATGAGCCGGCTCATCAATGCAGGCTACGGTTACGGCGGCATGCTGACCATCGACTGTGGCACCCGGTTGAGGGCCGAAGACCTGATGGATGTTCTTCAAAACGAAGAGCGTTTCGGATATATCGCCGTGTCGCTCGGGTATTATGATACATTGATGTCCTGCTCGAGTTCATCTACCTCTTCTGAAGTTCCGCCCGAAGACCAGCACAAGATCGGATTGTCGCCCGGACTGGTGCGGCTTTCGGTTGGTTTTACGGGTAGCCTGGCAGCGCGCCTCGAACAAATCGAGCGGGCGGTCAAGAAGGTGGGACTGGTAAAATGAGGGGGTTGCATTTCAGTTTCGAACGTTGAACCGTGAACCCTCATATGAAACTCAACGGTGTTATACCCATTATAAAGGCTAACTTTATAGACCCATCCCGAGCATCGATGTATTAGGAAATATCAAATTCCAAGCACCAAATTCCAAATAAATCTCAAATCTCAATATCCAAGGACCCAAACAGGTTTGTTATTTTGAATTTTGGTCATTGTGATTTATTTGTTATTTGTTATTTATGATTTGGAATTTTTACAGAAGCTTAAAGGTGTTTCTTACACGATCAGACTGGGCGGCCAGAGGCGGCACTGAACCAATAATTCATAGTACCACTATCGTCCCAGGCTCGTTGTACGGAAAATAAATTTTTTATTAAAATATTCAGCCAGCGTCTTATTCTGCCCCAGATGAAAATCACGCAACACGAAGTCTTCCGGGACATCATCGGTGAAAGCGAGTCGATGCAAAGAGTGTTCGACATCGTCGAACGCGTTGCCGACAGCGACACGACCATCATGATCAACGGTGAAACCGGTACCGGCAAGGGCATGATCGCCAAGGCCATTCACCGGCGTTCTTACCGGTGCGACAACCCCTTTGTTCAAATCAACTGCGGTGCCATCACCGAAAGCCTGCTGGAGAGCGAATTGTTCGGCCACGTCAAAGGCGCCTTCACAGGGGCCATCTCAGACAAACCGGGCAAATTCGAGCAAGCCCGGGGCGGTACGGTATTCCTCGATGAAATCGGTGATATGAGTCCGGATCTGCAGGTCAAGGTCCTGCGGGTGCTGGAAGAAAACGAATTCGAACGGGTCGGCGGAGTGCAGACCATAAGGGCGGATGTCAGAATCATAGCAGCCACCCACCGTGATCTGGAAGAAGAGGTACAGAAGGGCAATTTTCGCGAAGATTTGTTTTACCGCCTGTATGTCATTCCGATCGCTCTGTCACCACTCAAGCATAGAAAATCGGACATACCCTTGCTGGTCACGTATTTTCTGGAAAATATCAGCCGTGCCAAAGGCCGAGAATCGATCAAAATTCTACCCGAAACCATGGCCCAGTTGCTGAACCACTCCTGGCCGGGCAATGTGAGGGAGCTGAAAAATTTGATGGAACGCCTGGTGGTTCTCAACGAAACCGGAGACATCCTGCCGTCGGACCTGCCGGACCGTGTCCGCGGTGTCAGCCGACCGGCCGTTCAGCCGCACCTGGAAATTTACGCTGAAGGGGTCGACTTCAATACGGCGGTGACCGAATACGAAAAAGAACTGATCCTGCGCGCGTTGGAAAAGACCAAATGGGTCAAAAACAAGGCGGCGGAACTGTTGCAGATCAAACGAACCACGCTCGTCGAAAAGATCAAACGCTACGGAATAGAAAAGAAAAAGTAGGATAGACCCCTCTGGTAGGCGTCGAGTTTGCTGTCCCTGACTGCGGAGGTATTCATGAAAGACTACGGCATTCTGTTTGTCGATGATGATAAAGCGATACTCGATCTGGTGAATCGATACCTGACCCGTGAAGGCTACGCGGTGAGTTTGGCCGACAGCGGCCGCAAAGCCCTCCACATGCTGAAGGAAAAAAATTTCGACATCATTTTCACGGATTTCAAGATGCCGGAATTCGACGGTATCGAACTGCTGTCGGCGATTAAAGAGTACCGGCCTGAAACCGAAGTCATCATCGTTACCGGTCACGGAACGATGGAAACGGCCGTTAAAGCCATGAAGATTGGCAGCTACGATTACCTGCAAAAGCCCTTCAAACTGGACCTGTTGAAATTGATTATCGACAGAATCGTCGGTGAAAAGCTGTTGAAAGACAATAGGGCCCTTTTGAAAAGCCGGATCAAGGAGCGCCACCGCTATGAATCTCTGGTGGGTATCAGTCTCAGGATGCAAGAGATCTATGAAATCATCGATCGGATGAAAAACACCGGCCCCAACGTGCTGATCCGCGGCGAAAGCGGAACCGGAAAGGAGCTGACGGCCAGGGTGATCCACCGCAGCAGTGATCGGAACCACCGGCCGCTGATTCCCATAGTATGCAGGACCTTCCTGCGAGGTCTGTCAGGAGACGACGCGATCCAGCATCTGTCGGAGTTGCTCGCATCCGCTGACGGCAGCACCCTCTACTTGGACGAAATCACCGACATTTCGCTCCCGGTTCAAAAGGAATTCTTGTGGTTGTTGGATGGGAAGACGAATGACGTCGAACCGGTCGAAGCCGGTTTTGCAAGGGATATTCGGCTGATTGCCGCCATGGGTAAAGATCTCAGGGACGCCATCGAGGGCGACCTGGTGAGCAGAAATTTTTTAAACCGGGTCAGCGCCGTTTCGATCAATATGCCGCCTCTGAGAGAACGAAAAGAGGATATCTGTTTGCTGGTCAACCACTTTCTTCACAAGTATAACGCCGACAGCGCTCGCAAGATTTACACCTTTGAGCCGGAAGCCTTGTCGTATCTGCTTCAGTATCACTGGCCGGGCAATGTGATCCAGCTTGAAAACGTCATCGAAAGGGCGTTCGCACTCGGGGCTGAAATCGCCATATCGGTTTCAGACCTGCCGATGGAAATCAAGACCTTCGGCGACATATCGAAAATCGGCTGACCGGTCTTAACCCCATAATGGATTTCGTCCCATGTCATGA
>JBATHN010000444.1:0-5876 GCA_049666885.1 Desulfobacterales bacterium | reverse complement strand
GTCTATGGCGACACTGTCCCTTATAAATTCCCACAGGGTGGCAACCTTGATGTTGTCCAGGGTGAGATTGCCGGTCGACCGGAACGGGTGCAAGGATATCTCCCCGGTCCAGTTGATCGACTCACCGTCCGGGGTTGTTGACATAAGCGTATAAGGTCCCTTCCGGTCGGGAAGGGTTGAAATGCCCGTCAACCGGATGTCGAGGGGTCGAAACGTCACTGTTGCCGGTGACGATTGCCGCCGGTCGATGATGTCGATGGCACCGCCTGAGATCGCGATGTCCTCAAGGAGCAGGCGCGGCGGAGGCGAATCGGATTTTTCGGTTTGACCCGGTCTTTTCGGCGCCAGCTTGGTAAGATTGAGAGCACCGTCTGTTCCGATAACGAGATTGACCAGGGGTTCGTCCAGAGCGATTTGGCGAAAGGTCCAGGCCCATCGAAACAGGCTGCTCAATTCGAAGTCGACCAGCAGGCGTTTAAAAGCCCCAATCGGTGTTCCCTCCGGTTCGGTGAGTTCGAAATCGCTGGCCTCAAGTTTGAACAGAAACGGGTTGATGCGCACCTTGCCGATATGGGCGTCACGCTGCAGCCGGTCCTGCGCGATTTGGGGCACATAATGTCTGACCAGATAGGGGGCAAGAAAAAAACCTCCCAGCGTATAGAGAATCAGAAGTCCAACGATGATAATAAACGCCTTGCTGAGAAGTATGCGCCGCAATTTCGCTGTCAAACTTGGTTTTGTCGTCATCCGTCCATCCCTATCTTGATTTTGATCGGTGGTGCCCTTTTGCCTCATCACAGTCTAACTCAGTTTTTCCCCTGATGGCGCGTTCGACTTTCAGTGCGAGGCGCTGTTTACCTCGGCGTCGCCGGCATTCAGCACCACTGCCATGAGGGTTACCATCGCCTTGGCGACCAGTCTCTCCTCTCCGTCGGGCACCGAAAACACCTCCGATTCCGAAACCATGATTTTTTTGCCCGCGTGCACCACCCGCGACCGGCACAAAAGGGAGTCTCCCAAAGCCGGTTTGAAATAGTTGATCTTGAACTCGATGGTCAGAATGCGCTCCTTTACAGAGACCAGTGTGAAGGCCGCATAACCGGCCGTGTGGTCTGCCATGGTGGCCATGACGCCGGCATGAACGAAGCCGTCCTGCTGGCGGTGCATATCTCCGACGGCGAGTCGCGTTTCGAAAACACCCCGGTCCACCCGTTCGACTTCGAACCCGCAAAATGCCGGAAACCCCTGGAGGTAATCGTTTTTCAGAAACGCAAACCATTCGTTCGCCATGAATCATCCCTGTCAAAAGGTGCTCGGCAGACGGTTCTTTTATCCGTGCCGTCTGAATCGGTCCGCCCGCAACGCCCGGTAAACTGAACGTTCCATCATTTATCCGTGCGCTTAAGAATCATTAGTAACTCCACCCGATCCCGTCAATAGCCAATGCTAAACGCTCATGACCCTTCGGGCCGCCACGGTGCATAAAAATGACGCGCCGGAGCCCGGATGAGCGGTTGAGAACAGCGGCTGACTGTCTGAGCCGCCGGGGTCTTAAACCGGACCCAATATCGATACCGCATGAAATTCACAACATTGGGGACAAACCCGAACCCTGAAACCCTTAGATCTTTGACGCCTTCTTATAAAACGAAACAGGACCTTTATCACAGGATCATTTTACGGCGAGGAACCGGTGCCACGGGGCGCACGGTTAGCGCCCCGGAGATTTTTTCCATCGAGGTCAAGGTTTTTTAGAGGGATTAGTGATCGTATTGACTGGCGTACGTTGCGTCGTTGTAAAGGCTGTCACCGTAAAGGTCTCTGCCGTAAGCGCGAATGATGTCCTGCCCCTTCTCTGAAGCCACGAAGGCGATGAATTTAGCGGCCGAGGGCTGCCCGGTCGTGGCGCCCGGCGGTTGACAGAGGCCGTGATAGGTATTGATCAGCATCGGGTCGCCCCGGAAGAGAATCTTCAGGTTGGGGAGTTCTTTGTTAGCGGCCACCCAGGTACTGCTGTCGGTCATGAAATATCCCCTGTCCGCGTCGGCTTTCTTCAGGGTGGCCATCATGAAATCGTTGGTCACGATGTACCAGTCACCCGCCGGCTTGATGCCAGCCTTTTGCCAGACCGCCATCTCCTTTTTGTGGGTGCCGGAATTGTCCCCGCGGGAAAGGAATTTCGCCCCGGATGACGCGATTTTCCGATAGGCCTCGGCTGCAGAGCCGGCCGTGGCGATACCGGCGGGATCCGGTGCCGGTCCGACAATGTAAAATTCGTTCGACCCGATCAGGGACCTGTCAATCGCCCAGCCTTCCGTCACAGCTTTTTTCTCTGCTGCGGGCGCGTGAACGAGCACGAGATCGACCTTCTTTTCTTTGAGCATTTTGAGAGATTCACCGGATCCGGCCTTGACCCAACACAGGCTGGTCCCATTGAGCCGGTTGAATTCCTTTGCCAGGGCTTCGACCAAACCCAGTTCTCCCGGACTGCCGGTTGCCAGGGAGAACCGGAGCGTTCCGGCTCCGTATACGGCCGTGCACTCATCCCCTGCGAAGCCGATTCCGGTCGCGATGAGCAGGACCGAAAGCAGTGATAGCCAACGAAGCGTTTGTTTTGGAAAAATCATTTGTCTCTCTCCTTTGTTGTCGATTTTATTCCAGAGTTTTAGGGTTCACGAAAAAATAAGTTCACAATTTTGGACGTTGAGGCACCCACCTTATTCTCGCGTGAAATGATGGCCAAAAGAAATTAAGCTACTTTTCGACTTGTGTGAGCGTCAATAGGATTATAAGTGATGACGCATGACGCCGAATATGAACCTATAATGACAGCTATGACGCCGGTTTTTCCGGTTTTTGCCTATTTTTCAGCGTGCTTTCATCCTGCCGATAGAGCCTGCGGTTGAAGCAGGTGCCGCTGATTAATAAAGAATAATAGTTGAACAGAAGAAAAATTGTGAACTTTAGGCGCGTTTTCTTTTTTACCGGACAGTTGTCGACTCATTTTGAGCTTGACGGATCGTTCATTTTAAACAAAAAGAGGTTTATATGAGTCCCATATATTTTGATTACTATGATTCGCCCATTGGCCTGATCGAAATCGCTGGAACATCGACGGCCGTCATCGCTCTGAATTTCGTAGCGGAACGGTGCCGAAAAGTCGCTTCCCATTCGCTGGTCGCCGATGCCGTTCGGCAGGTGGACGAGTACTTCGACGGCAAACGCCGCGAATTCGATATTGAAATGGCCTTTGAGGGAACCGATTTCCAGCAGCAGGTCTGGCGACAGCTGCGGACAGTGCCTTATGGCTGCGTTGCATCCTACCAGGACATTGCCAGAGGCGTGGGACGACCGGCCGCCGTCAGAGCCGTCGGCGCAGCCAACGGCCGCAACCCGATCGCCATCATGGTTCCCTGTCACCGCATCATCGGTAAAAACGGCCATCTGGTCGGATACGGCAGCGGATTGTGGCGCAAAGAATGGCTTCTCAAACACGAAGGATATCCGGTATCCAAGGTTGGCCGCTGAAAACCGGTCGCGACGGTGCAAGGTAGTTTCCGTCCATAAATGGCCCTTTTCAGCGATTTGGGCAGACGGGCGAAAAACCAACTCACGGTCCAAAAAACCGCCTTCACCCGGTGCCTCCCAAGCGGCCACCATGAAAGAAAGGACGATCGCGTCCATGCAATACCAACTCGTTTTACAGTTCCAGGGTCGTGATGTCGATGATTTCGAGGACTTGATACATCTGGAAGATACCCTTATCGTCCATTTGGATGAACGTCATTTAGTGGAAGGCCATGATTTCGGTGACGATACGATGAATATCTTTATCCGTACCGATTCGCCGGAATCCGCTTTCGATAAAATAAGAGAGTTTCTGCACCACTCTTTGCTCGACAAAACAAAGGCCGCTTGCCGTCGTTCGGGCGAAAACGACTTCACTGTCATATGGCCTGAAAAATATGAAGGCCGCTTTGATTTGAAATAGGATCGATTTGACGAGACGATCGATACGGAAAAGTATCGGATTGGGCAATCAAGGATTAGGAGGTCGAGCGGACCGAATTCGCACGCAACGCCTCGTAACTTCCTCGATTCCCACTCCCCACTTTTGCCATGCGTTCCGGCCAGGTTCTTGAGTATCCGAATGGTCTTGTTTTTATGACCGGCTTGCCCGATTTCAAGCTCGCGATCGGGACATGACATCCGCCCACTGGTGCGTTATCTTTCTCCATGAGATGCTCTAAATGCCAGATTACGCTGAGGTGGTACTACAATTATTGCCCGAACTGCGGGGCCGATCTGTACGGACAGCAGTACCGCAGGATTTCCCTGATGGCGCTTTTAATCGGTTTTTTGATTCTCTCCGGTACCGGTTTTGTCATGTACCGCGTCCTTTTCCCCCCCTTATCCCCTGAAATCGTTTCGCAGATCGACACCAACGCCATCCCGGCCGCCTCTGAAAACCGTGCTGCAGGTCCACCGGCCGCGCAGGAATTCTACTCGACGACAGGGGCCCGTTTAAATCTGCCGGTCGGAACGGTGACGATCCAAGACATTGCCGGTGACCCTATCACTCAGATTCCGGCAGCCATTGTCGGCAGAGGGTGGGTGGCATTGCCGGCAGAAGCTTGTCTGGGCGGATATTCGTGGCAGTTCCATAACGAAGGCGGCGATAATCTGGAGATCGCCGGAGGTATCATCGGTGAAAATGACGCCGTGGGCATCTGGCAACTGCAACCGGACTATCTCGTGACCGGACCGCAGCTTGTGCCATGGAATGCTTCCAAATCCCTGCAATGGACCTCGATTGTGTCCGACAAAAAGATGACCCCCGTGCAACCGATAGAAACCGTCAATCAGCGATACGTGACCAGAATCGTTCTGCCGGAGACACCAATCGAACCGGGCGTTTTCATTCAGGAAGACCAGGTGGTGGGGTGGACTTTCGGCGGTTCGATGGCCACCGGTTATCTGTGGCGCGGTCTCGACGGAGAAGATCTGGCCTACCAAATCAGCGTCTACGATTACTATCGGTCGACCTTCGAAAACAGCCGTGAGGAACAAATTATTCTGGCACTGGCCCAAGCGGATGCCGCCGCCTCCGATCAACTGCGGGCCCTCGCCGGGGCTTTCCTTTCAAACCCGATAGCGACCGGCATGAAAGCCTTTCCGCATCTTCAGCCCGCAGCAGTAATTCCCAGGATGCGGGCCCTTGTTGACCGTCTCCGGCAGAACGGCCAAGCCGTCGAGGTGGCCAACGCTTTTGACGACCGGATCCTGGCCGCGGCCGGAGATGTGGCGCTCGCAATCGATGTGGTCGGGGCTACCCAGGAAGGCTATGGTTTCGGTGCTGCCGTCGACCTGATTGAAAATGTACAGGCGGATATGGCTGCGTTTGGTGGAACACGTCCGGCCGAACTGGACGAAGCGCATCGACGGCTGTATCAGCAGTGGCTGTCAGCATTGATTCAAAGCGGCGATATTCAAACCGCACGGCGGGTCTATGGACGTGCCGAAGCCGGTTTTCCGCGCGACCCGCGTATTCACCTAATGGGTGTGGAGCTGGCGCTGGCGCTCTCCGACTGGCCGACCGCCGAGCGGCTGCTGTCCATGCAAACCTATCCCGCCGGTCTCGCCAACCAGGTAAAAGTTTTACAGAATGAGATTGCGGCCCTGAAAAGCGAGGCGGGGAAGATCGTAATCCGTTTCGCGCCCGGTTCCAAACAAATCCCGGTGACAGCGATTTTGAGCAGCGACGTTGAACAGAGTTTTGTGGTCGATACCGGTGCATCAATGGTCACCATACCCCGTTCAACCGCTCAGAAATTGGGCCTGACAAGTGGCCGGAGCACCATGCGGCGGCAAGTCCA
>JBATHN010000443.1:0-5683 GCA_049666885.1 Desulfobacterales bacterium | reverse complement strand
AGCAGCAGATGCTCTTTCATCCGTTCTCTCCTTTTCTACGCGATGACACCGGACGGTTCAGCATCGTTCCATTCGATCCGAAAAATAGATTCGCTCAGGATGTGTGCGCTTCCCTGCAACGGCTGACGACGGAATTATATCTTGAAGCCGCAGCGCGGATGAAGTCCTGGCGACCGGTAAATCGGCTTGTCATGACTGGCGGCTGCTCTATGAATTGCAATGCCAACACCGCAGTTCACAAGAGTGGTTTATTTCAGGAAACCTGGGTGCCGGCCCAGCCGCACGACGGCGGCATCAGTCTCGGCCAAGCGCTATTCGTGTGGCACCACGTTTTAAACCGGCCAAGAGTTGCACGCGCTTGGCAACCCTACCTCGGCACCGATGCGGGCAGTGTCGGCCACGACCTCATTCCGGATATCGTGCGGTTTCTGGAGGAGGGAAAAAGCGTCGGGTTGTGCTACGGTCGCGCGGAGTCCGGTCCGCGGGCCTTAGGCCATCGCAGCATTCTTCTCGATCCCCGCCTCAGCAACGGAAAAGATCGTCTCAACAGGGATGTCAAGCATCGCGAATGGTATCGCCCGTTTGCGCCCATGGTGCTCGGTGACTGGGGGGTGCCGAGCAAATACATGTCCTACATTGTTCCGACCAATGCCGAGCAGGTTCCGGCTGTGACCCATGTGGACGGCACCAGCAGACCCCAAATCGTCGCCGAGGGAGACGATCCGTTTATTTTAGGATTGCTGTCGGCCTGGCGGGATAAAACCGGTTGCGACCTGCTGCTCAACACGTCCTTCAACTGTCAGGAGCCACTTGTCGATACGCTGGAGCAGGCGCGAGCAACCTGGAAAAGAACCGGTTTGGACATCCTCGTGTCACCGGCAGGAATAGAAATTGATAAAACCGGTGCCTATGAACCACGCTTGCAAGCTAAGGGCACCAGTGCCTTAAAAGAAATTGTGGATGGGCACTGATTAGTCCGCCTAAAACGCTTGGCTTCTTCGACAAAAAATGCGTTGATGCGCACTTGGCGTGCATATCAACGCTTAGAACTGCGACCTTATTTTTTCACGAGCCCTTAGCTTAGTGCCCATCCATGGTTCATTAAGGGCACTGGTAAGTTTCCGATCCAGAAATGTGCAATTTTCTGCAAGTTCAAGGAAATCGGCGGCATTGCGCGGAGGCGTACTCCTGTACGCCGCACAAGCGATTCCGCCGATTGACGCCGAAATTGCGGAAAAGGGCCATTTATGGACGGAAACTAGCTTAGGTGCACCTGGGTGACAGTAAGAATGTTCGGCAGGGCCTTGATGTCTTCGAGGACCCGGTCGTCGGCCGGTGTGTCAATGTTGACCATGCACAGGGCGCGGTCGCCGCGGCGCCCCAGCTGAAACCGTCCGATGTTGATGTTGTGGCGTCCGAGCGTGGTGCCCACATTGCCGATGACACCCGGACGGTCGATATTCTGAATGATGATCATCGAACCGCCGGGAATCGCATCCAGGTACATCCTTCCGATACGCACGATGCGCGGATATTTCTTGCTGAAGATCGTCCCCCATATTTCGTCGGTTTCCTCTTCCAGCCCCTCCAGCTTGACCTTGATCAGATTCGAAAAATCGGCTTTGGCCTGACTGGTGGTCTCCCGGACGTGAATCCCCTTGTCGCGTGCGATGGCCGGCGCGCTGACGTAATTGAGGGGTTTATCGGTGAAAGCACCCAACAGACCCTTCAAAACCGCATGCGTGAGGGGCCGGGTGTCGAACCGGGTCACATCGCCGCTGTAGGTAATGGTCACGTCATGGGGCTTTCGCACCAGCTGACCCATCATAGAACCCATCTTTTCCGCCAGATCGAGATGGGGACGGATCTGTTCCATGACCTCCTGCGAAACGGAGGGGAAGTTGACCGCATTGGTGATGATCCCCTCGACGAGGTAATCGGCGATCTGCCGGGCAATCATCTCGGCGACCTTGTCCTGAGCCTCGCCCGTGCTGGCGCCTAGGTGAGGCGTGAAAATGACGTGCGGGTGTTTCAGAATGGTCAGAGACGGTTCAGGTGGTTCTTTCGGCAGGACGTCCAGCGCCGCCCCGCTCACAAGACCGCTTTCAAGCGCCTGGTAGAGATCGTCCAGGTTGACGATGTCACCGCGCGAACAGTTGATGATGCGAACGCCCGGCTTCATTTTGGCAATTGATTCCGCGTTGATCATCCCGATCGTTTCTTTCAGGCGCGGAACATGGAGCGTAATAAAATCCGCCACCGGCAGCAACGCTTCCAAGGGCAACAGTTCGACATGCAGCTGCTTGGCGGCCTCGGGGCTGACGAAGGGGTCCGAGGCGATCACTTTCATTTTCAACCCCAGGGCTCTTTCGGCAACCACCCGCCCGATGTGACCGAGCCCGATGATACCCAAGGTCTTGCCGGTGATTTCCACCCCGGTCAGCAGTTTTTTCTCCCATTTGCCCTCACGCATGGAAGCGGTGGCTTGGGGAATGTTGCGGGCCAGGGAGAGCATCAGCGAAACGGCATGCTCGGCCGTTGTGACCGTGTTGCCTCCCGGAGCGTTCATGACGACAATGCCGTGTTCTGTGGCGGCGGCAACATCGACGTTGTCCACGCCGACGCCCGCGCGGCCGATGACCTTCAGGTTGCCGGCTTTCTGCAAAACCTGTTCGGTAACCCTGGTTCCGCTGCGGATGGCCAACCCGTCGAATCCGTCGATGATTTCCGCCAACGCCTCCGGGCTGCCGGTGGCTTTCTCATTGTCGACCACCACCTCGATTTGACCGGTTGCTTCCAGGATTTCCGCTGCCAGCGGGGACATGCCGTCCCGGATCATCACCTTGTACATGCGTCACGCTCCCTTTTCTTAAATAGAAAAATCATTACACCCGAACATCCGCCCGGGGCAAGCATAAAAAACACACGTGCATTCCAAGTTTTCACAAAACAGCCGGCTGCCCCCTTGCCTTTTTCTCCCACAATCGCCCAAATCCTTACAGAATCGCTCAAAGACTGACTGATATGATCAAACGGTATTTTTTTTCGAGTAAGAATTGTGATAATTGATACAGAATGTCGCAGGAAATAGAGACTGCAATAGCTGGCAAGAATATTGGACTTATACAAGTAGGAATTGATTTATGGAGATTGTGGTTGGCAAATCAAATATACATTCTCTCTAAATACCACATTTACCAACGCTATACACAATTCGTTCGGTTGCTAAATAATGCAGGTTTGTATATGAAATAAATAATGCATCTCAATCGAAATTCAGGACGTTATAATGCCCAGCGATGAAACCGAATCACATCTTCTTCGTACCATATTTCGCCGTCCATTCGTTTACTCTGATCACGTGCATCGGACAAGGTCGGTGGAGCACGATGCCGTCCAATCACCACTGTTTCTGCACCGGCTGAGAGCGGCGAAAACAACCTTCTAACCAAAGGGCGGTATTAAGAGAGCTGCAACGACTTGCTTGCCATCATCCCAGCCCCGGCATTAAAACACTTTCAAAAAGACCTATCGATGATAAATATCCGCAAAGCATGCTTGATCATCCTCTTCTTGGCAGTCTCGATCTGTAATCCCTGCTTGAACGCTAATATGGTCGGCGCGCAGAGCACGGTGTTGGAACCGGTCACCATCCAACTGCGCTGGTTTCACCAGTTTCAGTTTGCCGGCTACTATGCGGCCATCGAAAAAGGCTTTTACGCCGAAGAGGGGCTGCGGGTTTCGTTGCGGGAATTCGAACCCGGCAAGGATCGCATTGCCCCCGTGCTGGAAGGCAAGGCCCAGTATGGGGTCGGTGATCCATCGCTATTGAAACTCCGCATGCAGGGTCAGCCGTTAGTGGTGCTGGCCCAGATTTTTCAACATTCTCCTTCCGTGCTGATGACCCGGCGGGAAAGCGGCGTTTTCAGCCCCGAAGAGCTGGTCGGCAAAAAAGTGATGATGCCGTTGGGCGATTTCGGCAGTGCCGCCATTCAGGTCATGATCCTGGACGCGTTAGGCGATTTGAACCGCCTCTCACTCATTCCGCAGACCTACAATCATGAAAAATTAATAACCGGCGACATCGATGCGATGGCCACCTATCTGTCAAATGAACCCTTCAAACTGAAAAGCAAGGGGGTCGCTGTAAATGTCATCGATCCTCGTTCCTACGGCATCGATTTTTACGGCGACAACCTTTTCACCACCGAAAAAGAGGTCGATCAACAACCCGACCGGGTCAAAAAAATGGTCCGGGCGACCCTGAAAGGCTGGGAATATGCACTTGAACACAAGGACGAGATCATCGACCTGATTCTGAAAAAGTACAACCCGGCCCTCGGCCGCAACCAGCTCGGTTACGAGGCCAAGGTCGTGGACCAGATGATCGTGCCTGACCTCGTTCCCATAGGAGAGATCAACCCCAGGCGATACGAACGGATTGCCGAAACCTATCGACGGCTCGGCATCAGCCAATCATCAACTGTTCCGGAAGGTTTTATTTACAGGGCCAAGCCTGAACCTGCTGTCTTACTTACCGCTGAAGAACGCGCCTGGTTGGCGGCCCATCCGGATATTCTAATCGGTTATACTGATGTTTTTGAGCCGGAAGTCATAGCCAATCCGGACGGCAGCCATCGAGGCATCCTGGTTGATTTCCTCGATGAGTTGAACCGGCGACTCGGGACCCGCATCCGGCTGCGCATCGATCCTATCCCCGAATTGCTTGGGAAGGCACAGAAAAGGGCAACCGACGGCATTTTGAATATCCTCCCTGAGTACGCCGACAAACTGGGTCTATTGAAAACTGACGGCTATATGACCGGCTATGGCGCGGTGTTCACACGTAAGAATATTGTTTTCGATCGTCCCTCTGACCTGGCCGGCAAGAAAGTCGCTATCATAGACGGCGTCATGTTCACCAAACTGATTGTCGAACGCTACGGAGACGGCGCAACCATCCTGAAAGTCAATGATGCCCTGGAAGGGCTGCAACTTGTTGACAGGGGCGAGGTGGATCTCTTTCTCGGGGCTTCCATCAATGCCTATTTTCTTTCGAAGTATCAGCTTTTCGGGTTGGTACTCCAATACGTGTACTACAGCCATCCGTACACAGGCGGCATGGCTATCCGGCCTGATTGGCCCGAGCTTGTCACGATTCTGAACAAGGGAATTGCAAGTTTTTCGAAAAACGAGATCAATGCCATCGTGGCAAAATGGGTCAATGTACCGGGACAAAAGCAAACGCTTGAACTCACTGCCGAAGAACAGGCCTGGCTCGATCAGAACCACACCGTCCGTGTGCGAGCGGCCGACTGGCCGCCCTACCTGATCGTAAAGGAGAATGAACCACCCCAAGGTATTGCCATCGAGTATCTCAAGCTGATCGAAGAACGGACCGGACTCACATTCGAATATGAGATGGCAAAACAATCGTTTGCCGAATTTCTCGAAAGCATGAAACAGCGCCAGGGACCCGATATGACATCGCTTATCGTTCAAACCCCTGGCCGAGAGCAGTACCTTTCCTTCACAACTCCTTATATTTCCTCGCCCTATGTCATCTTCGCCCGGGAACAGAAAGAGACATTACTTGATATAAGCGGTCTTTCCGGTAAGGCACTCGCCGTGCCCAAAGGCTTCATTATACAACAGTTTCTGGAGATGGATTATCCTGAGATCA
>JBATHN010000442.1:0-4771 GCA_049666885.1 Desulfobacterales bacterium | reverse complement strand
TTAAACGACAGGGAGTTTATCCGAGCTTTTCAGGTGATGGATCGCGTTATCCAGAATAATCAACCGATTTTTATGTTGGTCTGGATCGGTTCAGTTGTAATTTTGACAACTTCGGCTGTGCTTGGCATAGGACAATTGGATGGAATTGAACGTTTGCTCTTAATATTCGCTGCACTCGCCTATCTTCTCGGCGTACAATTGCCGACGATCACTATTAATATACCACTGAATAATAAACTACAAACGCTGGATGTCGCTGCTATGAATGAAACAGCGCAAAAAACAGCTCGTAAGGACTTCGAGCCACGTTGGAACCGATGGAACTCAATCAGGGCGGCTTTATCGAGTCTGGTGTCTGGTCTGTTGATAATTGTCCTCTTTAAGCTATCGTAGAGCGAATTTCCTTGAAATAGCCAGAAGATAGATTCAATTTTATATTTATTTTAAATACTTACGATTATGGCAAGGTGTGCCTTAAACAGTTAAATTCTGCATCTTAGAACATCAAACGGATTTTTGTTGACATTTAAATGTGCTTAAAATATCTAAATATCAAGATCATGCTCATTCAGAATTCAATCTCTTTTCTAAAGTTCGTTCGAATTATCGATTCTATCTAATGTTCTTATTCGCCTGTCTCCATCCGCTCAGTTACTGATCTACTGTTACCACTGAAATAACTTTAGGTGTCCCATTAGATTTAGCCTCATTATTAGGTAAAAGTATAATGGAGAAACCCCTAAAAGTATGCCTACCTTGCTCCTGTCCAAATGGGTTAGGTTAGGAGCTAATTTACAGTTTTGTTCCACATTTTGCGGTTAGGTTAAGATCAATAAGCAATTCAATTTTTTTGAACCTTCCGCTTTAAAAGAACAACTTCTTAGTAATTCGACTCATGCTATAAAGGTCTGAATAATCGCTAATAATATTAATACACTCGAGGAGGGTATAATATGAAAAAAAAGATACTTTTAACATTTGTCGTTTTTTTCATAATGACGCTGTCTGTTCCTGCATTTGCGAAAGTTTTCAGAACATCTGATTTTAAAGGGAATTGGTATGTGTACAGCATAGTAGTCGATCCCACCATGCCCGCTGTGTATTGGATTCGGGGAAGTGTAAATATTGACGAGTCAGGGAACCTTACCGGCACCTATTACGCACCAGATGATTCAAGCGTGACACTGAGTAGCGCTCAGGTAGCTCTTGATCATAAGGGCATCATAAGTGGCTTTTTTACGGCGGAAGGAGTTACGACAACAGTTGTTCATGGTAAAATGGATCAGAGCAAGACGTTTGGGACTTCCGTATTGCTTGGTTCTGACAGTACCATGGATCTCTTAAGCTTCATCAAGAGTGGCGGCACGTTCACAGCCAACGATCTTGAGGGTACTTGGTACGCATATCAGCTAATTATTGACGCCTCAACGGGTGCTGTCTTCTGGACTTACGGGACATATGATGTAGAGGCTTCAGGAACTCTCACCGGATCTTTTTCGGGACCCGATGGCTCGACGGTGACAGCAGACAGTGGAACACTGTCCTTGGATAGTGCAGGTATTATTACTGGGAATTTAGCACTATCCACTGGTCAAACACCGGTGATCTTGCATGGGAAAATGGATCAGGGCAAAACAAGAGGGGTTGTTGTTAGTACTGTTCCTGACGGCACTTTGATGATCGGATACTTGAACAAGGCAGGTGGGACATTCAAACAAAGCGATGCAGCAGGAAAATGGTATGTCTATAGCCTGAACATTGATCCTACAATACCTGCTGTTTATTGGGCCTATGGTAAGGCTGGTATCGATGCTTTAGGGAATATTACTGGCTCGTATATTGCGCCAACCGGTCAAAGCGTAAAGTTGACATCGACATTCCAAATGAATAACGAAGGCTTATCCACCGGCATATTTAATTTCGATACGGGGGATTCTGGAATCATGCCTTCAATAAAATTGGATCAAGGTAAAACAAGCATGGCTGGAGTTAGTATTATTACCAGTGGCAGTAGCGTCGGAACTATGAGTATTTTGCAATTCATTAAAATATCCAACATAGGAATGCCCTGGATACCGTCGCTGCTTCTTGATGATTAGTGAAATTAATTTTTTCGATAAGTGAAAACTAACATAAATTTGAACCACACGAAAAGTGCAACATTAACGGCTATTAATTTGTACCTAGGCTAACTATTATAAATTTACGAAAAGCTGTATATTGAACGAGAAAGGCACAAAAACATAGAGGACAAAATACTACAAAGGCAGGGCCTTGTGAGATGAGCTGCCTTTGTAATATTATTCATCTTTAGCTCCCCTATTGTCTCCGGTATTCCTATTGTTTAACGCGAAAATGAAAATTTCATGCACCGTGGCGGCCTGAAGGGCCATGAGCGTTTAACACGGGATCACAGGATACACAGATAGCACATTTAAGCTCCATCTTCTTATAAAAAAGGTCATAATGAGAGTTACCAGTCATGAGCGACAAACACAATTTAAGCATATATTTGAAACCTACCTATTTTATAGATAGTAACTCACCGCCGATAATCGCGTATGCAAATACGACCTGTCGCGGTAAAGGCACTGATATTGACAGGGCGATAGCACTATATTACGGAGTTAGGGATGACATACGCTATGATCCATACAGCGTTGAGGATAAAAGAGAAGCAGTTCGCGCAAGTTCCGTTTTAAAAAGAAAAGCGGGTTTCTGTGTTGCAAAAGCAATTCTTCTGACAGCAGTTCTGCGTTCTCAAAATATCCCCGCCCGCCTTGGTTTTGCCGACGTTAAAAATCATCTTTTCACACAAAGACTAAAATCCCTTATGGAGACAGATCTATTTGTCTATCACGGGTATATCGAAGTCTTCCTACAGGATAAATGGGTTAAAGCAACTCCAGCCTTTAATCTTTCCTTATGCCAGAATTTTAACGTAAAACCCCTTGAGTTTGATGGTATCCATGATTCGCTTTTTCATGAATTTGATACACATGGCAATCGTCATATGGAATATGTCAATAACCACGGTACGTTTGCAGACTTGCCATATGACATCATTTATGAGGCGTATAGGCGTCATTATCCCAAGATCTTTGCCTTGAATGTCGATGTGGATGCAGAAGCGTTCAGCAGGGAAGCCCTTGATGAGAATTATTAAGCGTCGAATGGTACGGTATCAATCCATGTATTGTCACTATCAAATTTCATTATATATTCTGTTTTTTCCTGTAATTAACACCAAGATTTAGAACTAAGAAGTACTGTCATACTACTATCTTCTCGAGTAAAATTTAGAGACTCATTGATATAAAAGGAAAACAAAATGGACTTTGAACGATATTATCTTGATTTATTCGAAATGCTTAGTTCGGCATGTAAAAAGATTGCGACTGGCCAATATGAAAAATCAGATGCTGATAGATTATTTGAGTTTTCTAAAAAAGGCAGATATCCAAGTTTCCTGGCAGAATTGGCCGAGTCATTTGGTATGATGTTGGTCAAAGTTGAGGCCAGAGAATTTGAACGCTCCCGAATTATCGAAGAACTCGAAAAGACCAAGGTCGAACTTGAAGATTATTCACAAGGATTAGAAAAACAATTAGAAGAATGCTGTCCAGAAGAGTAAAAGCGGTTGGAGATTGGAGGCGTAAGGCAGCAGGAAGGCTTGGTTGTTACTAACATCAGATATTTTTATATTATCTGTAATAAATCGGAACTCTCAGAGATACTGATACTGTAAACATATCAAAGTAAGATCAATTGGTTTTAAAGCTCAAGGCAGTAAAGATTTTCGGGTTCAAGCTGCTGACAGGGCCAATCTATGGCTTCCAGAGGGTCCAGCAAGGTGATCAGGTCTGGGTTTCTCATTATATTCCAGACAAACGGGTCATAAGTGAGAGATGGGGATGGAAGCCCGAGCGAAAAGTGTAAATGCGGGATGATGTTGGCTTTTGAGTTTTTGGTGTCGGCAATCTTTGCTATGATGTCCCCTTCCTTCACCATCACGCCGATTTTAACATCGGCCCGCGGTTCCGTGTGGGCATAGACCGATAAGAAGCTTCCGTTTTGGCTTTCCGGGGTTTCATGTTCGATGATCACCGCCTTGCCGAGATAGTCAGTGAAGATGGCCTTAACCACACCGTCGTGCATAATCGGGATCCGGCATTTTTCATCAAGGCGACGCGTGCGCTTAGTGCGGTCCCTGTAAAGGCACAAATCGATACCCTCGTGGGGAAAATCCCGCCGTCCATGATCTCCCCACCATTTTTCCGGCGAGTTGAACAGCATACCCGGACAAAAAAGCCAGCTTTCAAACCCGTTTTGGTCCAAACCGTTTTCTTCTATGAGCATTTTAGTAAAACGAGTTTTTTTCAAGGCTATGGTTTTCAGCAGGTGTGAATTCAATGAATCCTTCCAATTTATCGTGTCTCCATGCCAACAGGCGACGATCCATTCTTTTAGCAGGGGCTCGTCCGCCGGATTGACGCTATGGATTGATCAGCCCCCAAAATTTAGCGGCGTAAAATGCTGAATAGACATCCCGATCCTCGGCATAGGCACCGACTGTGCCCCCCTGGTCTTCATCGCTGCCGGGGTCGACCGAGACTGCGTGCAGCATGCCTTTGATGTGATACGTTTCGACGACCGGTCGGCCGCTGTCGTCGTGATAAATCCGATGGGTGTGCCCCCTGAAAAGGTCATCTTCATCCGGCATCAGGTCGGCGTCATGAATGTTGGTCCACTGCTCGACCAACTCAATCAT
>JBATHN010000441.1:0-2082 GCA_049666885.1 Desulfobacterales bacterium | reverse complement strand
ATAAAGTGTAAAGCAAATTCCACAATTCTATGTAACAGATGATAGTCGTTATCGGAGATCAGTTTAATCCGGCAACATCTACATATTTATTCAATTTCGGATTCATCATAGAGGATGAATTTTCTTTGTGAAATAACGTTATTCTCGATTTCACCAACGGTTACATTGGCGATTCTAAAAGTCCATTCTCCGGTATCGAACAGCATGCAACCGCCGATTGCTGCCGCTTATTCCTGAAGAAACAGTATCGGATTGAAGTGGGGCGGGTGCTTTCCGGCGATGAAATTGATTTTGTGGTGGCATTGGTGATAGGGTGGATGGGGAACAGATTCGGTGAGTCACATTGGATTGTCGGAGCATCAAAAAATGACGACTACTTCAAAATCACAACCTGCCCAAACACAGTTGGGCCATCAGGATTGGCAGCGGATTGTCGACGCATTACCCGATGGCCTGATCATAACTGATCGACACTTCAATATTCTATTTATCAATCGTGCATTTTCCGCCTTATCAGGAATCGACGCATCCGGTCTGATTGGGAAAAAGTGCCACGAGGTGTTTCCCAGCCCACTCTGTTTCACGCCTGACTGCCCGCTGTCGAGACTCCGGTCGACCGGCGAACAGCTGGTGTTCGATGATGAGGTCCACTGCAAAAACGGCAAACAGGCGCCTTGGATCGTAACCACCACCGCTTATCCTGATGCAAGCGGTGCCATTGGGGGATATGTAGAACGCTTTACGGACGCCAGTTCTTTCCGACGAGTGAAGCAGGCGTTGAATCGCAGCCAGGATCGACTGCGTAGAAACATGGGTGCCATCATCCAGGCGATGTCCACCACTATCGAGAAACGCGATCCGTATACCGCCGGTCACCAAAGACGCGTGGCCAAATTGTGCCGCGCTATCGCCACGCGGTTGGACTTTTCCTGGGAACGCATTCAAGGCCTGCGCATGGCTGCCGCCATTCACGATTTAGGCAAGATCAATATTCCATCGGCCATTTTAAATAAACCCGGACCGATATCAGAGCACGAGTTGGCCATTATCCAGATGCACCCGCGCACCGCCTATGAAATCCTTAAAGATATTCAGTTTCCCTGGCCGTTAGCCGAAACCATCTACCAACACCACGAGCGGCTCGACGGCAGCGGCTATCCTCGTCATCTGAAAAGGGACCAAATTTTATTAGAAGCACGGATATTGGCAGTGGCGGACGTTGTGGAATCCATAGCCTCTTTTCGTCCGTACCGTCCCCAATTAGGGCTTGAGGCCGCACTCGCTGAGATACAAACACACAAAGGGGTGTTGTATGACGCGGCGGTGGTCGAGATTTGTACGGCGTTAATCAGCCGGCAAGGGTTCGATTTCGAAACGAAGTCCTGGCGGCACCATACCGAATCGGAGGATGAGTGTCGCATATAAATGGCGATATTGATTGGAGCAGGGCAGGGCGCTTTGTGTTAGCTGTAATAAATTAGGATCTTAAATCTCTGCTTGACAAGTGACGATTGCATAATATATATTTTTTTATACTATATATACGCCAACAGGGAGAAAAAATGGCGCTAAGTATAAGAAATGCTAAAGCAGAAAAGCTGGCCCGGGAACTTGCGGCTGAAAGCGGGGAAAATATCACTCAGGCAATAACACGTGCCCTGGAGGAAAGATTGCAACGCCTCCGTGGGCGTTCCAGGACAATCGACCTGGCTGAAGAGATAATGAAAATTTCCAAACGCTGCAGTGATATTCCCGATAAAGATCAGCGATCCCCTGACGAAATAATGGGCTATGGTTCGACAGGAGTTCCAGAATAATGGTTATCGACACCTCTGCCTTGATTGCGATTCTGTTTGGTGAGCCGGAAGCCTTATCTTTTACCAGAGCACTTGCAGACGAAACCCTGAAATTGATCAGTTCCTTCAATGCGTTGGAGACCGGAATCGTAGTAGAGGCCAGGAAAGGAGAGGCCGGCGGCCGGGAATTTGACCTGCTTTTGCACCGTGCTCAAATTGAAATCGTTGCCATGAATGCTGATCAGGCTGAGCTCGCCAGGGCAGCCTGGAGGAAATACGGAAAAGG
>JBATHN010000440.1:0-4124 GCA_049666885.1 Desulfobacterales bacterium | reverse complement strand
ACTTTTCCTCAGATGATTATCATCCGGACTCCGGCGCATCATTTTCATGCGCCGTGGCGGCCCGCAGGGCCATGGCTGTTTAACTGGGAACCGTGAATCCCGTCTGGGCGAGAAACCGCTCAACTTATGTCATTTACTTATAGCGGCGACCGCTTTATGTAAAGGCATGTCGAGCTGATCGAGATTAAAAGGTGAGTATCTGATTTACCTTGACAGTGACTACGGGTAATGCAAAAAAAGTTGAGATCGAGGTTCATCGGCCATGTCAAGGAAACACAAAACGGTGTCCATAGGCTTCCATATACAGATTTTGGACTGCGTTATCGCTCGTCGATGTATGACTGTATACGACTTCCTCGCTCTGCCTTGCCAAAATCATTATCTGGAAGTCTACAAGCCAGTATCGCATGTTCGAGAAAATCATTGAATGATGTAGAAAAGTTCATGTAAACGCCGCACACGCGATTCCGCCGATAGACGCCGAAAATGCGATAAAGAGTCGTTTCGGGATGGTCACGTCACCAAAGGAGGGAGAGTATGAAAAAAATGGCGACAGTTCTGATCGTGTTGACCCTTATCATCGGTTTTCTGGGCGTGGCGTACGCTCAATTCGCAAAGCCCGAGGACGCCATTCAGTACCGCCAATCGGTCATGTTCCTGATCGGTCAGCACTTCGGCCGGATGGCTGCCGTGGTCAAGGGGCAGAGCCCCTACGACAAGGCGGCATTTGAACAAAACGCGGCGATCGTCGACACTCTCGTCAAGCTGCCGTGGGAGGCCTTCATGTTTCCCGGAACCGACAAGGGAAAAACCGGCTTGAAATCCTCGGCTTTTAAAGAAGAAGAAAAGTTTATGCAAGATGCGAAGAAAATGGAAACCGAGACCGCCAAACTTGCCGAAACGTCTCAAACTGGCAACCTCGATGCCATCAAAGCCCAATTCGGAGAAACCGGCAAGAGCTGCAAAAGCTGTCACGACGACTTCCGGAAATAGCCATATATTTTCGTAGAAAATATATTAGCGGACGAGCAGAAAGACCATCACACCGGCTATCCCGGCGATCACCGCCGCCGCCCAGTTGCGACCGGTCGGCTCTTCGACAGTTCCATTCCACGACCTGACGCCGGTGATCATGGGGGTCACCAGGTTTTCTCGTATGACAAAAAGATAAAATAGGATCGCAAAAATGTGGATGGCAACCAGAGCGACGATCACCCCCTGATTCCACTGGTGAATATCGGTAACAAAGTCACTGGTCGCCTTGCTCACCCAACTATAGAGGGGACCCTCGGTCATGATGTCGTCGTTGGCGAACAGACCGGTCCCGGCCTGAACGAAAAGCGCCAGCAGCATGGCGACGATCGACCACCCGCCCAGGGGATTGTGGCCGAAATGGGGTGGTGACTCTTTTCGCAGAAGGCCACTGGCGTAGCTCAAGACCGCTTTCGGTCCGCGCACGAAAGCCGAAAAGCGCGACGGCCGGCTGCCGAAAAATCCCCACCCCACGCGGAAAAGAAGCAGGGATAGAATCACAAAACCGCTCCATTCGTGGATCTGCATCGCATTACCGCCGATTTCTACCGTCACAAAGGAAGTGCAGACAAACGCCACCAGTAGCCAGTGAAACAGGCGGGTCGGCAGGTCCCAGACCGTCACGCGCTGAGGGGTGGAACGAGCCGGGCCTCCAGAGGAATCGATTTCGTTGCTGTTCATTCTTGAACGTCTCCACAACATGTTTTCTTTAAAGCGTGTATGTTATAGATAGGTTAAGCGGTTCAGGGTTCACGGTTCAGTAAGGCCTCTGGCCACCCAGTCTGATCGTGTAAGAAACTTCCAAGTTCCGGTGAAAAATTCCAATCATTATATAGTTGATCGTTTCATATCAAAATCAAATAAATACATGAAGTGTTTTGGTGAACAGGATGGATCCAAATAAATGATTTTGTACGTGATAATTGGAGCGGCAACATCCAGAGGTGGATTTCATAATATCGCATACACTTTTAATCTAACCCAACTTACCCTCAATCCTCGGATCCTGGACCCCTTTTCAGTTTATCTGGTCAATAATCTGCGGTATTCTTCAAGTGGTACTTTAAGGCTCTGAATGGTTGCCTGCCAGAAAGCTGGACTCGTAAAATCGAGGTTCAAGGCCCGCTTCCCCACATTTTCAACCGTGTCAACGCCCGATAATCGTAAAAAGGCCTCGTACTTCGGCAGGAATTCCTGGCCTTCTTTGTGGTAGCGATCAATCAGCGACCTGGCCAGCAGATACCCGAAGGTATAGGGGAAATTATAAAAAGTCGTGTCGGTGATGTAAAAATGGAGTTTCGAAGCCCAGAAATAGGGATCGGCGCCGTCCGGCAGCAGAGCCCCACCATATATGGTGCGTTGGGCCTCGGTCATTAGTGTTTTCAGGCGGGAGACCGACACCTCCCCTTCCTGCCGCTCCTCGTAGAAAGCCTTCTCAAATGTATAACGCGTCGTAATGTCGAGAAGGAACACGGCCGCATCGGTCAGTTCGGTATCCAACAGCCGGAGTTTCTGCTGTTCGCTGATCGACGGGTCCCGAGTCAGACCATCCATGAGAATGTGTTCAGCGAAAATGGAGGCGGTTTCGGCCAGCGTCATGGGGTAGCGGCGGGCAAAGGGGCGCGTGCCCTGCAGCAGATGAGCGTGCCAGGCGTGCCCCACTTCGTGGGCCAGAGTCGTCACGTTGCCGAGGGTCCCGTTGAACGTCATGAACACCCGCTGTTCTTCGATCACAGAAGATCCGGTGCAGAAAGCGCCCGGCCGCTTGCCAGACCGAGCCTCGGATTCGACCCAACGGTCTTTGAGCATGCGCCGAAAGTAGTCGGCCAGTCCGGGGTAGTCTGCAGCAAAAGCTCTTGAGACCGTTTCGGTCGCCGGCCGCCAACCGAGCGGTGTCGACTCAGGCAATGGGAGCGGGGCCTCGCGCTCGAAGAACCAGATGCCCTTTCGGTCGAAATAACCGGCTTTTACGCGTAAAATGTCGCGGGCCGTATCGAGATTTTGAAAAATAGCGGCGTACATCGCCTCCAACGTCTCGCGCCGAATGGCGGCCTGAAACAGGGCCCGGTCTATAAAATGTGCAACTCTGCGGTGGGTATTCAAGGTCAGACGGGTCCCGGCTATGGCGTTCAGGGCCGCCGCGCAGACGTCTTCGATCTGCTGCCAGGCGCGATTACCGCCTTCAAAGGCCGATCGTCCGATATCGCGATCGGGGTCCGACATCAACGACCGCCACTGGGAGATCGGCTTTCGTTCTTTTTGACCGTTTTTAGCGATGAAGTCGAATTCCAACTTGCCCGTCAGCTTGTCATACAGGCGGCCCCAGGCCGACAGTCCATCGACATTCAAATCAGAAGCCAGCGCTTCCTCTTTGCGCGACATGGTGGTGCGGGCCCTCTCACGCAAGCGTTTCAGGTAATAAGCGATCTCCTCTAAATTGGGCCGTTCGCAAAAGACACTGAAAACGGTTTTGGGCGCCCGCTTGAAGACGCCCAAGACATCTATTTCGAATTTTTCGAATGCAGCGTATTGTTGAACCAGGGCCGCCCGTGACAGCGAGACGGCTTCATTATGCGCATCGGCTGCCTCCAGGCACCCCAGATAGGAGGACAAGTGCCCCAACCGACTGTAGACGTCTTCGGCTCTCAGAATAAGCGTTTCCCACTGGTCGAGAGTCTCCCTGCTCAAAACCGTCAGTTCGGACGACGATGTTTTGAGCCGCTCGATGTCGCGATCCAGCCCAACCTTGAAGGCCCGCATCTGCGGTCCGTCGAACTCGGGAAAATAACGGCCCAGATCCCAGGTCACGCCTTTTTTATCGCTCATTTTGTCCTCTTGATAAATTCGTACAAAATTTGGGCAAAACTTTTTAAAGCCCTTTTCCGTTTTCCCATGCCCTACCCTGCCTTTCTCGACCTCATACCATAATTGAATACGTCAAGCGCAATCATAAATCAAATAGTGGTCGAAATAATCTGAAAACTTTTAGAATCCATCTCGGTGAAGAATTTTATTTCTACCGCACACGATCGGGTACGGAATTGGATATTCTGCTTCAATCCGAAAATGGTTGCACAAAGTAAACTCCATAC
>JBATHN010000439.1:0-7441 GCA_049666885.1 Desulfobacterales bacterium | reverse complement strand
TCCCTGGCCCCTCGCAGCAAACTGATCCTGACATACGCCATGTGCGGGTTTGCCAACCCCGGCAGTCTCGGCATCATGATCGGCGGTTTGGGGACCATGGCACCGGAACGACGGGAAGAAATCGTCTCTCTGGGGTTACGGTCAATCGTGGCCGGCACCTTGGCCACCTGCATGACCGGAGCCTTGGTGGGGATTATCGGGGTGTGACGGACGGGACATCGGGCAGTGCGGCCGTCTTGCCAAACCAGGACAATGCCGCTTCAGTACGAAAATCGAATGTAATATGGAAAAAGCCGGCGATTGTGGCGCCGCATGCGGACCGGTAATCGACTTGACACACAGGATAATATCCCTTACTATCGCGGCATACAGATGGGAAAAAATATCTGGTTTCTTTAAAGGAGTCCTATATGGCAGAAGAGACACATTACGAATGCAAAAACTGCGGTCACAAAGTGAAGGTGAAGAGCACCGACGCAACGGTTCCGGAATGTTGCAAGCAACCAATGGCCAAGACAGAGCCTTTGCCGGTCTGCGAATCGTCCGAAACTGCCGAACACTCGCGCATGGAAGATATGGGTGAACCCTGCGATGACGGTCGTGCCGGAAAACTTTGATTGATCTGGCCGGGTCTCCGAGTGTCGACCTCCAATGCATTGACAGGTTCATCTTCGACCCGGCATTAATCGCGCTCCCAATCCTACACCCCGCCCAATTCCTCATTACGGATCGGCTTCAAAGGGTGTGATGCCGTCCGACCTATTTTCTGCATTGAATCCGTGAGTGAACACCCTCTTAAGTGCATCCAGCGTTGACGTCATCTGTCCGGCAATGCGACTGCCCCGCCGGCAGGCTCCTGAGAGGCATGGTCGAGATTGCCGCACGATAAAAATTTGCGAACTTATTTTTTCGTGGATCCTTAAAGTGGGGAGGATGGCATGTTCGGAAAAATCCTTGTCGCTTTGAAATTTTCTCCGTCCGGTCTGAACGCCATTGATCTGGCCGTCCGGTTAGCGCAGGCACACGGTGCCCGACTGCATGTGTTCCATGCGCTCGATTATCATTTCAAGGACATGGCCGATACCGATCCGAAAATGAACAAAATCCTAACGACCGTTCGGCAACGGATCGAAGTCGATCTCACACCGCGACTGGTGGGCACGAACGAAGTGGCCATCGACTATTTTCCAGCCGACCCCGCTCTGGAGGTCTGCCGCATCGCCGGCAATATCAACGCTGATTTGATTGTGGTCGGGTGTCATCAACCGCATCGCCGGTACAGCTTGGGTCGCGTGGATTACATCGGTATGACCATTTTGGAAAAAGCCCCCTGCGCGGTGTTGCTCGTGCCCCTTATCGAGCCCTCCAGGTCGTCTTCCGGCCCTAAACAGCCCGGACAAACCATCTGACAAACAGATTAGAGTGTGTGTTCACGCGAGGACGACACCTTAAAATGGCCAGAAGTTGTTGTCGTTCCAGATTGTCTCCGTAACTTCGCGCTCGACGGTGGACAGAAACGCTAAATGGGTTTTTTCCCAATCGGCCAACCACTCGTACAGGGCTTTTTCATTGGGATCCGTTGCTTCTTCCGCCCGCTGCGAATACAGCGTGATGGCGTTTTTTTCCATTGCCATGGCGGCTGCAATCGCGGCCGATTCGAATCCGGCTGCCGATATTTGATCTTTCAGTTCCCTAGACAGCACCTTCGAAGCGATGGCACCGACGGGTTCCGTGCCATAAGCGCCGGATTTGAAACTTTTCGTTTCACAATAGACCCGATACTGCTCGGAGAGCACGCGGATATGGTCATTTTCTTCATCGGCCATTTGTCCGAAGAAACGGCGCACGGCGTCTTTATCAGCCTGCTGGGCAACCGTCGTGTAGAAAGCATGGCCCCTCTTTTCGAGTAAGATGGCACTTTTCAGAATCTTCACCGTTTTGTCTTCATCCATTTGATACCTCCTTTGACCCTTTACGCGAGGGTTTGTCACCGTTGAAGCGTACAGACCGAAAAAACGGGTCTGCCCGGCCTATTTCGCCGGCTGATTCAGTTGAATTGATTTTCGTCGCGTGCTCTTTCAGACGGGGAAAACATATGCACGGGAGCGGATTTTTCAATGGCGAATCGCGAATCGTTCTGCAAGAGGCCCGGCGTCAGTCGAGCGCATGGTCCCCCCGGGAAACACCGTCGAAGAGTTCCACTAAAAGCGGTTCATACCATGATTGCAGACCAAAGCCTTCTATAAAGCCGTTGTGCCCTCCATGGTGTTGGATCGACAATTTAGTGCACTGGTTGAGGTGGAGCTGCTCGAAGTCTTCGACCGCAATGATGGGATCATCTGCGGCTGTTAGAAGTGTGAGCGGAAGGGGGATGTGGTGCAGTGCGTCGCCCAGCAACGTGTAGGTTTTGAAATAGGCCTGTGTCGAGATGAAGTCGCTGTAACCGGTCAGCAGCGCATCGGTCAGACCGCGCACCGATGTTTCCGCCGACAGCGGGGTGAAGTCGTAGTGTTGAGGGTAAAGGGCCTGCTTTTGCTGCAACGACCGCCGCCATTTTTTCAAAAAATAAATCCGGATATACGGGATCGCATCGATTCTGGTGGTCGCTTTTTCCGGATCAAGCACCGGGCTGATGCAAACGACGTGTCGCAGGTTGTCGATTGGTTCCCGACGGCAACGCCGGGCGATACGCAAGGCAAAATTGCCACCCAATGAAAAGCCGACGATAAAGGCCGGGACACCGGCCAGCATGCCGGCAGCCCGGCGAACAGCCTGAAATACTTCATCTAAAACCGAGGCGTAGAAAAGGCCGGTGTTGAGATAGTGACTGCTGCCGTGATCTCTGAGGTTGAGTCGGAAAACCGCGTAGCCGTTTCGGAAGAGACGGTTGCCGGTGCGCACGCAATAGGTAGAAGAGGCACTGCCTTCCCAGCCGTGGAGTATAATGACGATGCCTTTAACCGGCCTGTCCGGCGATGGGACGGAGAATCGGCCGAGCAGCCGGACTCCGCCGCCTGCATCAAGGATTATCGAACGCGCTGATCGGATGACGGGATAGGCGTGCCGTATGCGAAGCTTGCTGCTGGCGAGTATAGTTTGGACGTGGGGATTGCGAAGGAGCAGCGGCGGGGTGAAGGTTGCGGCATCTACCCGCCCCTCTATTGTTCGACCAGAGCACAAATCAGGTCGACGGCGCGGTCCAGGTTCAATTTCGACATGTTCAGCACCAGATCGTAGTGAACCGGCTGATCGTAGTCAGCGCTGTTAAAAAGCTTCATCAGTTTCAGCCGCCTTTTGCCTTTTTTGATGACCGCCTGGCGTGCTTCGTCCGGGGTAAGGTCATAATGATCCTGCATAAATTTCACACGGTCGGCGTCATCGGCGAGCAGAAGGATATGCACGACGTCTTTTCGGTCCTGCAGGATAAACTGGGCTCCCCGGCCTAAGATAATGATATTGCCCCTGTCGGCGATCTGGGGAATGAGGCGGTTGAGTAGTTTGGCATACTGCTGCTCGTCCATGAAATTCTTGGACGTGTCGAAAATTCGACTGATAAAACCGGTTGGCGGAGACACCTGGAATTTGCCGCCTTCTTCTGCCTCGAATGAGCGGATACTGTCGACGGACAATTTGGTGCTTTGCGCCAAATTATCGATGATTTCCTCGTTGGCGACTTCATAGCCGAGGCGGGCGGCAAGTTGGTCGGTCAATGTCTTGCCGCCGGCACCGAACTGACGGGAGATCGTAATGACGGGCATCCGAAACTCCTTCTGGTGTAGGGGGAATTGATTTCGACTTTACTTGTAAAAACCTTGTGGGTCAAGTTTATTTGGGTATCCGATAGCGGTTTGACTTCCGTTGGCGATTCTTTTATACATACAGGCGGAACCGAAGGCGTAAATGATTCCATCTGTCGCAACAATCGTCACGCGGTGATTTGCTGCGAGGCTGCCGAAGATTTCAACGCCCTCGGCACCCCGATCCGACCGATTACCGGACCGGCTGCGGCACCACACCTCAATCGACAATATGTCTTTCCAGAAATGGTAGGTTTCGGTCACGGTCAAGGCCGCAGCGATGTTGCAACCGCAGGCGTAGCAGTTACGCCTTGGCGTGACCGAGGATTGCAAAGAGCGAGAACGCAGTCCCGGGCTGAAAGATGCCGTTTCTGGAAAGACACTATTTAGTGCCTATCCGCGTTTAATAAGGGGCACTGATAAGTTACCGATCCAGAAATGAGCAAATTTTCGCAAGTTCAAGGATATCAAGGAATTGCGTGGAGGCGTACTTTTGTACGCCGCATAAGCGATTCCGCCGATTGACGCCGACCTGTCCCGAAGCAGGCCGGGAGTTGCGGAAAAGAGCCCTTTATGGACGGAAACTATAGGCTTTTAGATAAAGTTTTTGGCAAGGCTAAAGGGAGAAGGCTGTATTTGTAATACGCCGACGACCGATAACGCAGTCCAAAACCTTTATCTTAAAGCCTATACCTAACATCCGACACCCATGGCCAAGATCGTCGATCTTAAGAGATATCGCGCGCGGATTTTTCAAGACCGGGCCTTCGGTCCCTGGAAAAGACGCTTCAGCGAGGCCTATGACGCCACCTCGCAGCTTGGGGATCTTTCCGACAAGACCTTGCTGTTCCTGGCCCGGCCCGGAGACGCCGGCACACTTGCTTTCTACGAGATCATCATGGGCACACTCGATCTCGGAACGGCTGCGGAATTCTACGCGCTCGACAAGCAACATCAGCTGCAGGTGGTCGACACCCACCTCTTTCTGGTGGATCAGACGCGCTTCGAACTGATGCGCCGGCTCGGTTGGGTCGTGCGATTTCCCTGCCAAGCTCACACGCTGGTCAAGCTGATTCAGGAAGCCGAACGCCTGAAGACCGAGAGCAGAGGGTGTCCGCCTGAACTCTCGCCATCCCATGCCGTCTATGCGACGTTCCGGGATCTCACGGCCTTAGACAAAGAATCCTTTATCCGTCGACTGCTGTCCGAAGCGTTGGAGTCGTTCAAGAACCGGTTCGGTTGATTCTTTGCTCCCACCACCCCGTTAAAAAGACGAGAGAAGGGTTGGCGGCAACCTTGTTTCCCGTAATTCCGACTTCTTGCAAGCTGGACTCTAATCCCCAGTTTCCCGACATGCACTACACGTAGACCAGAGTTCAGGCTTATCGCCGCGTCACACCGCATCCGATCGACTGCTTGCGCACGCGCCCCTCTTCACCGTTGCAGACCCACTTCCAATAATCATCCTGAAAGAGCACAATTGTTTTATTAACACAACAAAAAATACATAAATGTTTTTTGTAAAGTTGAAAATAACAAAATTGTATATTTAGGACTATTGTTCTACACGCGCGAAGTTACCAAAAAAGTCAATAATTAGGATGTATTATAATTTAATCGCTGCACCCGGCTGAACTGGCACATGGTTTGCTCAATAGGCACAACAAGTCCACAGGGAATAACCGTTCATTTTAATCAGGCAACAGGAGCTGTTCCATGAAAAAAATTGAAGCCATTATCAAGCCGTTCAAGCTGGACGACGTGAAAGACGCCCTCAACAAAATCGGCGTCACCGGGATGACCATCACCGAAGTGAAAGGCTTCGGCCGCCAACGCGGTCATAAGGAGATCTACCGCGGGGCCGAATATCAGGTCGACTTCGTTCCCAAAGTTCAGATCGGGATCGTGGTCGACACCGACTTGTCGGACAAGGTGGTCGACGTGATCAAGGAAACCGCCAAAACCGGCAAAATCGGAGACGGAAAAATCTTTATTTCTACTTTGGAAGAGGCGGTCAGGATCCGGACCGGTGAAACCGGCTCGAGTGCGATTTAAATCTCAGTCACCCTTTTAACATATTCACGCAACACATCAGGAAGGAGGCATTGACCCACCATGAAAAAAGTCATTCTTATTATGCTGTTTCTCGTCCTCAACTTCACCCTGGCCTGGGCCGGTGACGAACCGGCCACCATTGAATCAAACCGCACGGCCATCGACCTGGTACAAACCAACGCGGATTACGTGTGGACCCTGGTGGCCGCTGCATTGGTCTTTTTCATGCAGGCCGGCTTCGCCATGGTGGAAACCGGTTTCACGCGGGCCAAAAACGCCATCAACATCATGATGAAAAACCTGATGGATTTTTCCATCGGCAGCATAGCCTTTTTTGTGATCGGTTTCGGCCTCATGTTCGGCGAGTCCGCCACCGGCTGGTTCGGCACCACGGGATTTTTTCTCAGCGATTTCAAAGTCGACGGCGATCCCTGGGTACTGGCCTTCTGGATGTTCCAGGTGGTATTCGCCGCCACGGCGGCCACCATCGTTTCTGGTGCCATGGCCGAACGGACCAAGTTTTCCGGTTATTTGATTTACAGCTGCGTGATCAGTGCCCTCGTCTACCCCATTTTCGGTGGTTGGGCCTGGGGAGGGCTCTTCAACGGCGGCGGTTGGTTGGAAAAGTTGGGATTCATCGACTTCGCCGGTTCCACGGTGGTCCATTCGGTCGGCGGATGGTCGGCCCTGGCCGGCGCCATCGTTCTCGGCCCCCGAATGGGCAAATACACCAAGGACGGCCGTGTCAAGCCAATTCTGGGCCACAACATGCCCCTGGCGGCTTTGGGGGTGTTCATCCTGTGGTTGGGATGGTTCGGTTTCAACCCGGGTTCAACAACGGCGGCCAACAAAGACATCGCCATGATATTCGTCAACACCAACCTGGCCGCCGCCGCCGGCTGCATTTTGGCCATGCTGGCTTCCTGGCTTAAATTCGGCAAGCCCGAAATCGGCATGAGCCTCAACGGCGCCCTGGCCGGTCTGGTGGCGATCACAAGCCCGTGTGCCACCGTCACGCCCGGCAGTGCTATCATCATCGGCGCCGTCGCCGGTGTGCTCGTGATGTTCTCGGTGCTCTTCTTCGACAAGATACGGGTGGACGACCCGGTGGGTGCCATTTCGGTGCACGGCGTCTGCGGCGCCTGGGGAACTCTTTCCGCGGGTATTTTTGCCATAGACGGCCTGTCGCTGTCCGTGATCGGAGTTCAACTCCTGGGCATCGTGGCCTGCTTCCTGTGGGTTTTCCCGACAACCTTCATCATGTTCAAGCTGATCGCTAAAACCATCGGCTTGCGCGTCTCACCGGAAGAGGAACTCGAAGGCCTCGATCTCGCGGAACATGCTGGCAATGCCTATCCGGACTTCGAGGTCTCGTCTTACGGCGGCATGGTTACCGGCTCCGGGCCCGGCGCTGCCATACCGCAACCGGTCCTGGCGACATCGAAACAAGTAGAGGTGAGCTGATCTAATGCTGCTGCTTGCGGATGCAAAAAAAGTTCGGTTTTGAGTCAAGCCGGACTGGTTGTGGCGGAGCTTCCATTTCCGCATCTGTAAAGTAAACTCCATACCGGCTTTAGCCGGTATGGAGT
>JBATHN010000438.1:0-6448 GCA_049666885.1 Desulfobacterales bacterium | reverse complement strand
GTCCGTATACCGGTTCATAGTCACCGGGCATGTCGACGGTTGTCTGCTCCTTGCAGTAAGGGCACTGGGCGGTTTTCACAGATCTTTGGTTAGTAGTGACACGATTATGCATGGCCTACCCTCCGTCTTATATTGAATTTTCTACTTGAAAATACGTCGCCTATTCGGTGAAAAACTTAAAAATCATTCCAATTAAGAACTTTTAAAGCTACCGCCTGGCAATAATAAAATGCAAATAATTAGAAGTGAAGGTAACTTCTCATTTTTGGAGAATTTTTTAGACCGTGTGGGCCAAGATGTGCTGATGAGTCGTCTGCCACGGAGGATAGAAGACAAATAGATGCTGAGAATCATCCAGCGTTTCCTGGAAGCAGGGGTGCATATTACCGTTCGATTGCCCCCTGTGATTCCATTCCCAGGACGGTAGGCGCTTTGAAAAATACGCTTCTGCCGATGATCAAATCCGCGCGCTCCTTTGCTCTTTTAAAAGACGGCATCTGGCATCAATTTTGCAAAAAATCATGCTATGGCTTCCATTCAAGACAGTTACGGAAGGCAATTCAAATTTTTATGCAAACAATACCGCACTTCTTTTAACAATGGAGGTTCCAATGGCTGTTGAAGTTCTTATCAGACGTAAATTTGTGAAAGAAAAAGCAGGCCAACTGGCACCGCTCATCGTCAGATTGAGATCATTGGCCACTATGCAACCCGGTTATATTTCCGGCGAAACACTGAAATGCATCGATCCGCCCGATGAAAGTGAGTACCTGGTTCGCAGCACGTGGCACTCTATTGAAGATTGGCGCAAATGGCTGCACAGTGCTGAAAGGACCGCTATCCAGAAGGAGCTCGATGCGGTGCTCTTGGAAAAAACCACTTACAGAATTTATGAGCCCCTTTTGGGGGGTATCATCATGAAGTTGAAGGACTAATGCCGAACGATCAGGGACGGCTTAAAAGATTTGGGCTTTTCGAGTGGTTTTTGGCCTGGATCACCGGGGGGCTTATAAATCGAATGTGGGTAGAGCATCATGCGCTGCGTGACGTATCCACCAGGTCGGTGCAGCTGCATACCTGTTTGAGAGTTGGACGGATTTTGGGACACGGTAAGAAAAAATCACAGAGATGACGCTGAATTTTTGTTTGTGTTCAAGGCGCTTCAGGGGGCGCAACCTCATTCATTGTAACTGCTGATGTAACGCAGAACAGGGGCAAATAGACAAGTCAGATCGTGGTTTTTATTTTTTCCGGGTCCCTTAAACATTATCGGCGCTATTGTCATCCCCGTATTCGGTCAGCAACAAACTGGTCATTTTTTGGGACCTTCACCCTGCTGATAACGTAAAGATCTGCGTTTTGAAGACTGTGAGTCCGATCGGACTGACGACAGCCTCATCGCCGACATTTGTCGTGTGGCAACCATAAAAAAAACTGACCATCGCAGTTGACCATAGATAAATGAAAAAGCCTGTTTTCATATATTCGCAGGAGTTCGAAAAATACAGCTACCCGCCTGGCTCCATGTTTGTTACTCAAAGAGCTGTAAAAACACGGGAACTTCTGAGGTCATTGAACCTTTTGGGAGGCGAACGCGGAAAGGAATCCGTCCCTACACCGGCAACAAAAAGAGAGCTGCAAAAATTTCATTCGGCAAGATACTTAGAGGCTTTACAGCAGGCTGCCGATGGAAGACTGACGCGAGAAGGCCGCCGCATGGGACTTGGAACGCCCGACTGTCCAGTGTTTAAAGATATGTTCGACTATGCTTCCTTGGCTTGCGGGGCCACGTTGACCGGGGCAGAGTTGATCCTGTCCGGTGAAACCGATATTGCTTTCAATCCATCAGGAGGCTATCACCATGCGAAGGCCGAAAAGGCCTCAGGATTCTGCTATCTGAATGACCTGGTACTGGCATGCATACGCTTTTCGAACAACGGCAACAGAGTACTTTACCTAGATCTCGATGCTCACCACGGCGATGGCATTCAGGAAGCTTTTTATTCAAGCAATAAGGTCATGGTAATTTCTCTTCATGAAAGCGGGAAAACCTTGTGGCCCGGCACGGGATATGAAGATGAAATAGGCGATGGCAGCGGAAAGGGCTTTAACATAAACATCCCCCTGCCTCTCGGGATTTGTGATGAAGTTTATCTTGAGGTATTTCAAAAATTTGTCATCCCTTTGATTAACGCCTATGTTCCTGACATATTTGTGCTGCAGTTGGGAATGGATGCCCTTGCCGGTGATGCCCTGGCACATCTCGAGCTGACAAACAATACGTATGCTGAAATTATCGACCAAATTTTGCGATACAACAAGCCCATGCTTGCCACCGGCGGAGGCGGCTATCACTTTGATAATACGGTCAGGGGATGGGCGCTTGCCTGGAAAACCATGTGCGGGCAGGGCGATGAAAGTGATTTTTCCGTTGGCATGGGCGGAGTTATGCTTCAGAGTTTGGAATGGGCGGATGGTCTCAGAGACCGCGTTTTACCGATGAATGAAAAACACTGCAATTCGGTGAGAAGGTCTATCCACACGACAATCAGGTTATTAGCCCGCAACGTATTCAAATATCACGGCATCTGATCTTGGACTTTTTTCAGGTCCACTACCCTTCGAGCCGCCGGCAATAGTAATTTTCGGTACATAAATTGCTGTTATTTACTTCATGGGGTGACTTGGCATTGCCTCTATCGAACACCTCCATTGTATCGACCCTGCCGGAACGGCAGGGTCGATATTTTTTGGAAGATGATGTAAAAGGACATCGCTGAATGCCGATGGTTCATTCCGACTTGCGGTACGGATTGTGTCCGCTGGTCAATAGGTTTACCACAAGTGGCAATCAGAACAAGACTTTGTAGCCATCCAGCGTTACTATAACGTTACCTTCGTCCCTTCATCAGTAAAATCTTCCGGCTTTTCGAACTTCGTCTACCCGAACATCTAAAATATAAAACCGCATCTATCAGTTTTTATTACTATTTACAAAGACCGATGTCTTCATATAGGTCTCTTCAGCTCCTTGTGAACACTGGCATTAAACATGCAGAAAAAGAATATGACGGCTTATTCGGTGCGGGCACGCTAAATGACTTCTTAAACATATCGCCCGCAGATGTAAATAACAGCACAGAGGAAAGGGGGAACGAATATGTTGAAAAAATCCTGTTTTGTGCGTGCTTGACAGACTACTGTGAAAACATCTTTAATTTTGCCCTCTACTTGGCAGAAGAAAAAGAGGTGTAGGATGAAGATCCTGGAAAATACTAAAAGGAAAACGAAGTGTGCCAATTGCGGTTACACTACCGACGGCAGGTTTAAAGGAGATATCTGTCCCAAATGCGGACTGGCTTACTGGGAATGCTCCGGGTGCGGCTTTCTCATCACCGCCGAGGCGCCGCCTGATGTCTGTCCGGTGTGCAATCAGAATTGCGCCTTTATCAATGTTACCTGTTATACACCGGATTGCGGCGGAACCGGTAACATTGATCCACGGTTATTGCGCAGAATAAGGTGACAAAATATCGCTGCCTGTTTGGCCCGTTGCCTTCCCGGCGACTGGGGATTTCCCTTGAAGCGGAATGAACCTCATAATGGAACTCTTACCGGTTATTAAACACGCATTGGTGATCACCTTTTTTGTATTCGTGATGATGGTTCTGGTAGACTTTATCGACACGGCCGGAAAAAGGTGGCTTTCGCGCATGATGAAGGGCGGACAATGGCGCCAGTATACGCTGGCATCTTTTCTGGGTTCTACCCCGGGCTGCCTGGGTGCATTCATGAACGTCAGCCTTTACGTGCACGGCATGATCAGTTTCGGGGCGATTGTGGGTGGCATGATTGCCACGTCCGGTGATGAAGCCTTTGTGATGCTTGTGCAGTTTCCCGGTACAGCGCTTGTACTTTTTGTCCTGCTATTTATTGCAGGGATACTTTTTGCCTGGATCAGTGACAAACTCGCCATCATTTTAGGCATTTTTCCTTGCGAATCATGCCAAGATCTTCGTTGTGAAGATTGTGAATCCGATCGAGCCTATAATAAGCCCATCTTTGACCTTTTGCACGCCACAACCATCAGAAAAAACTTACAATCACTGTCCTTCACACGATTCTTACTGCTAGCGTTAATTGTCGGTTTTTTATTTCTTGTTATCACCGGCATTTTGGGCCCGCCTACCTGGAACTGGAAACGAACGACCTTTGGGGTGCTATCTGTTTTTGTATTTTACATTGCTTTGGTTGTATCCGAACATTACCTGCACGATCACATCTGGGGCCATATCATAAAAAAACACATCGTTCGCGTCTTTTTATGGACCTTTGGTGCCCTGCTGTTTTTACATTTCGGTTTGAAGTTCTGGGACCTCAATCGCTTTATCCATTCCCACATGTTTTGGGTACTATTAATCGCAGGCTTGATGGGGATAATACCCGAATCCGGACCGCACCTCATTTTTGTCATGATGTATGCGCAGGGCCTGCTGCCGTTTTCCATCCTTTTCACCGCATCGTTTGTCCAGGATGGGCACGGCATGCTCCCCCTACTTTCTTACAGCCTTAAGGATTCTGTTCTGATAAAAGTTTTCAATCTTGCTTTTGGACTGATCGTTGGAGGGGCACTTTTTGCTTTAGGTTTATGAGTGCAGAAATGCATAATTATGTTTCAGACTCAGAATTTGAAACAGCAGTGATGAACCGGGCCAGAAAGCCGGGCTTTCCAAAACCAATCAAGGCGGCCCTTGGAGTGGAATACGATATTTTTTCATGTACTTCCAAACCGCCGTGCGGCTGATCCCGATCCGGCGGGCGGCCTCAGCCTTGTTCCAATTGCTTTCATTCAATATTTCGAGCAATTCCTCTTTGTCGATTTTCACCCGTCGATAAGGTCGTGAAACGCTCCGGCTCGTCTCTTTCTTGTCTATCAGTCGGTAGCGCGCCTGCCTCAGCTCAACCGGCAGGTCATAAGGCTCGATCTGCTCCCGGTTACAAACGACAAAGGCATGTTCAATGGCATTTTCCAGTTCACGGACATTGCCCGGCCAGCTGTAATCCATGAGGATGCGCAGCGTTGCCTGGGACACCCCCAGGATCTGCTTGGCGGTTTTCTTGTTGTACTTTTGAATGAAATGGCCGACCAGAAGCGGTATGTCATCCTTTCGCTCATAAAGGAGTGGCAGTTGGATTGGAAAAACCTTCAGGCGGTAGTAAAGATCATCGCGAAAAGCACCTTCCCGAACGAGGGTGTAAAGGTCTCGGTGGGTGGCGGCAATGATGCGGATGTTGATTTTACGTCTTTTCGATTCCCCAACCCGTTCGATCTCTCTTTCCTGCAGCACGCGCAGCAGTTTGACTTGGATGTAGGGGCTCAGCTCTCCAATTTCATCCAGAAATACGGTTCCTCCCTCCGCCTCCTCAAACCGCCCGGCACGGTCATGCAAGGCCCCGGTGTAAGCGCCTTTTACATGGCCGAACAGTTCGCTTTCCAGAAGCGACTCGGAAAGCGCCGAGCAATTGACTGTAATCAAGGGGCCGGCAGCCCGCTCGCTATTATAATGAATCGCACCGGCCACCAGTTCTTTACCCGTCCCGCTGTCCCCATAAACCAGTACGGTGACATCGCTCGCAGCGGCGGCTTTTATCGCTGTAAACACATCTCTCATGGCATGGCTTTTTCCGATGATGTTGTCCAACCGATGCATTTCTCCCAGGCGTAGTGCCGCTTCTTCAATTTTTCGTCGTGCCTTTCTCAACTCGGTCATATCCGTGACCGTTTCCACGACCCCGATAATATTGTTGTTTTCATCACGCACAACACTGGCGTTCTTGATGATAGATACGTTGTGGCCTTCTTTGTGTTTCAGGAAACATTCCTTGGCTTCCGAGATTCCAAGTTCGATGATGCCACATTTTTTGATACCCGCGGGGCATTTTTTACCAAAGCAACGGCTGCATTGCAAAATTTCGCACGTTCTGCCCAGGACTTCCTCAGCCGAATAACCACTGATGCGCTCCATGGATGGGTTCCAGGAAGAAATGCGTCCCTCGGCATCCATTGTAAACACGCCGTCGGCCATGGAATCGATAATTTGATTGACAAACCGGAAGTTCCATATTTCATGAGTTTTTTTCGTCATGATCCCGCAACTCCAAAACCAGCACGATAGAATTTAAACGTTATGTAACGTTACTTTACATAATCCCCAACCCATTTCATTGTCAACAGTGAATGTATGTTTGAGGCATCAGAATAAGTGCTGACTTTACTTTCTTAAATTATAACAAATAGATATATTTCTCCCATGGCTTACATCCATTTACCGTTTTAGCTGGCACGGATATTGGAACACATCATCACGAGCAGGGCAAAATGCCGGAGGGTGACCGGCTCGTAAAAAAACCCCTTGCTTTAAATCTATTCAATACCGGATCGCTAAGG
>JBATHN010000437.1:0-3328 GCA_049666885.1 Desulfobacterales bacterium | reverse complement strand
TGCTATTGCCAGTCTTTTAACTTCGCCCTAATGAAGTCCACCACAATCCTGTGTTCTTCCTTACCCGACCCCTGGACCTGAAGTGACTCTCCGAAGCAGATGTGAACCGTTTTATCGGGATGAATCTTTCCGAAATCCTTTAGTTTGCGTCCAAGGCCCCAGGCGTCTGTCTTTAGGGCGATCGGTATAACCGGCACTTTGGCACGCGCTGCGAGTTTTACCCCCAGCGTATTGAAATGGCTTGGTTCGAAATTAACACTGCGCGTGGTTTGGGGAAAAATGATGACGGAAATATTGCTTTCGAGCAGTTTCTGGCCCTCTTTCAGGACGGTTCGCAAGTCCTGGCGCGGATTGGCCCGTCCCACGACAATCGGGTTGCGGCTTCGCATGACATGTCTGAAAAAAGGGTAGTTGATCAGGCTTTCTTTCACTACGAAGGTAACATTGCAGTGCGGTTGGATCAGGCAGGGCAGGACAAACGTCTCCAGAACACTCATGTGATTCGCGATGAAGACGTAAGAAGATTCGGGTTTGCGGTACGATGGCACATTGTCGATTTCGAACCTGCCTCCCACAGATTCGAGCGCTTTAACCGTATTTAGGCTGCTCTTGATCCACTGTGCATCGTCATACCGGCCTCTTTTGGCCAGACGGGAGGCCTTCAATACAATCATGAACACCTGGAAGTAGAAAAGGGGAGTGGCCTGACGGCGTACAAGCATCGACGTCGACCTGGGTGGCGTGCGATAGTTGTTTATTTTGGGGAAAAGGTTCGACATCATCTGGCCCTTTAAGAGTCTTAGAACGCAAGTCCTGCCAAGAAGCGAAGATGTGTTGTTAAAGTTAAATCACCTGGTTCTTCGGGATAGGGTTTCAAGTCTCAGCGGTGCCCCTGGCCGTGAACGACAAATCTGATCGCGAAAGAAACTGTGCCATTTAGGGGTAGTTTCATACAAGGTGTCTGCAACCCCCAAATCCTGAAACCCGAAATCAGAACACGGATTTGGTTGCAGCTAAAAGCCCGCTTTGGGATAGGCTTAAAAGTGAAATGCGGTGTTGGTTTCGGATTCCGCCCCCTTTTTTTTTATGCATTTCTATACACAGGTCGATCGGTATTTTCAATCAAAAATCATTTTGAAGAGGCTGGAGTTTTCATATTAAAGGTCTTTCGGCGATAAACTTCATCTGATGCATTAGCCCTCTTGCGCATTGAGTACTTGACATGCGGCGGCGTCTCGAATAAATATCACCACCACTGGGAAGAGGTATTGATTCACGCATTGGGCTTTGGGCTAATTAAAAGGGAGGAATGCACATGGCTGACTATTTCATTAATGTTTTTTTGGATGACGCAAATCTCAAAAAGATCGCAGCCGCCGGTTTACAGGGAAATGTTGCCGAAATTGATGGGAAAAAGGCCGTTCAAGTGCCGATGAGCCAGAAAGATCAGAAAAAACTGGTAAAAGGTTTCCCCGGTCTGACCTTCGACGCCAACAACGCCTGTGTACTCCCGGCAGAGGCAGAAGACAAACTCTTTAATATCGTTACGGAAATGAAGACCCTGGACGTAATGAAATTTGCAATCATGAAGCTCTACAACCCCCTGGCGGGTAAGGCTCCACGCTCGGCCCAGCGCTGATATCGACCTTGCCATAGCGTCAACCTGTTTCAACCTGAAGGAAAATCATCAACGAGGGAAGCGATCCATGGATTCGGTTCCCTCGTTTGTTTTTAGGCTCATTTACGCATCTGTGGTTGAATCGAGCTCTTTTCATTTGCGGCCGCCTTCTTGACGGTTAAATCGGGTTTACAACTTCAACAGTCGTCAGTGATACAGATAGGATCTGCCCCGGTCAAGGATTGATCATGAAGGCGTCGTCCGAAGCGAATCGTAAAGAATTTTCAAAAAAAATGACCGACATTCTCAACTTCGGTGCGTTGAACCTTGCCATGGCCATCGGTTACCGCACCAGGCTGTTCGATGTGATGGATACATTCGAATCCCCTGAGCCTTTGGCGAGGATTGCCGAAAAAGCCGGACTGAATCCCCGTTATGTGCAAGAATGGTTGGCGGTTATGGTTTGTGGAGAAATCGTCGACTTGACCGTAAATGATAACGGCGAGGACCTCTTTTATCTTCCCGGGGCCCATGGCGACCTGATCGCCCGACGGGCCGGAAGTTCGAACCTGGGCGTATACACACAGGAAATTCCGCTGCTGACCACGAGTGTGATGGACACTGTCGTTCGGCGTTTTTACGACGGGAAAGGGGTTGACTACAGCAGTTATCCGAAGTTTCAAGCGTTCATGTCTCAATTGGCCGATGCCAAGCACCGGATGGTGCTGGTTGACCGGTTTCTACCCTCGGTTGACGACGGCCGACTCATTCGGGACTTGAGCTCCGGCATTCGGGTGTGCGATATCGGTTGTGGAGAGGGCCTTGCCTTGATGCTCATGGCCGAAGCCTTTCCACGAAGCGAATTTGTCGGTATCGATATCAGCGCTGAGGTGATTCAATCGGCCACAGTATCGGCCCGGCAGCAGGGCTTTGAAAATTTAATATTCCTTAATTTGGATGCCGCCGCCTTGCCTGCGACCGGCGACCTGACGAGAATTTTTGATTACGTTACCGCATTTGACGCCATTCACGACCAAAGCCGGCCGGTGAAAGCCCTTATGGGCATATATTCAATCCTGAAGCCCGGGGGGCTGTTTTCCATGATCGACATTGCGGCGAGTAGTCATCTTCTCGACAACCGTAACCACCCGATGGGGACCTTTTTGTATACCGTCAGTCTAATGCACTGCATGCCGGTCGGGTTGGTCAACGGCGGTACCGGCTTGGGAATGATGTGGGGCCGACAGAAAGCAGTCGCCATGCTCGAATCGGTCGGGTTCGAACAGGTGCAGGTCCTGGAGATCCCGGCCGATCCTTTCAACCTTCACTTCTTTTGCCGGCGACCTTTCGACCAGTGAGTCAAGTTTCCGTCCATAAATGGCCCTTTTCTGCAATTCCCCGCCTGCTTCGGGACAGATCGGCGTCAATCACGCTAAAGACGTGACAGGTCAGCGGAATTGCTTGTGAGGCGTACACAAGTACGCCTCCGCGCAATGCCGCCGATTTCCTTGAACTTGCAGAAAATTGCACATTTCTGGATCGCAAACCAATCACTGCCCTTAATGAAACCGTGGATGGGCACGAGTCGAAAATGTATACTGACGGATCCGTAAAAAGCCCGATATCTGCGTTACGCTTCATTTCTCGTCACTGCGGCGTACCATAAGTACGCCTCATTCCTCGAAATTCGCAAGCCTTGATCTCGGGCTT
>JBATHN010000436.1:0-11571 GCA_049666885.1 Desulfobacterales bacterium | reverse complement strand
GCCTCCTTAGGGCTCACTCAAAAATACCTTCAAATTGTGGACGCCGATGCATCCCGACCGGCCGCGTTTCGAAAATTCGGAATATCAAGATATTCCAGCGTTTTCGCGTTCGTGCCGGCCGGGTGCCTCAACGGACAAAACTGCGAACATATTTTTTCGTAAACACTTAGCTTCCGTTCCGTTAGGTGCCGGAAATTTTTAATCTACTCTGTAATCCAGGCTCTGATTTCTTCTGGGTTTGGAATTCGGCCGACGCATTTAACTTCTCCGTCTATCAATACAGCAGGTGTCAGAAAAATCCCATATGAAGCAATCTTTTTACATCCGGTAACCTTTTCAATTTGTGCATTAATGCTTTCCTCAGCGAGAATTTGCCTAATGGTTTCTTCTGTTAAAATACTCTTGACATGGCCCAAGCCCAATACCTTGATTTCCACTTTTACCGCCTTTCAATCAATAACCCCGAAAGGCACTCACCTTTGCCTTTTAATCTTCGACATGGCTCCGAAACCTGAAATGAATATTGAATTAGGGCGGAACCAGCATCACCGGGCAAGGAGCCTTTTCAAGAATCGTCATTCCCACGTAATCAAGCCGAGCCAATCTTGGTTTCTCTGGTTCATCATGGCATCCTAAAAGGATTAGGTCTGCTCGGATCTGATGGGCGATTTTGCAAATTTCAAGCGCTGGATCACTCGGTGAGGACCCGAATTTAAATTTTGGAAAATCGTCGATAAGCGGTTTTATTTCGGTTTCAAACTTCTGCTCCATATGCTGGTTGAGATCGAAGAGATCTGCATCTCGCTGGTCTCTCCCTATCAGCCGGTAATCCAAAGCATGAAAGATGTAGAGCTCCGCATCGTTCAATATTGAAAGCTGTATTGCCGTTTCGAGCGCAGACCGGCAGGCTGAGCTAAACTTGAAAGCGAGAATGATTTTTTTAAACGTTTGCATGATCATCTTGCCTTATTTAAATCCATTCCCAGCCGGTCCGGCGGCGAGATCAATCCTTCGCTACCACAAGCAGCGGGGAATTGATTCAGATTAAAGATCAATCAAATCACCGGCCTTGAGTTCAACGCCGATACGCTGCATTTTGATGTTAAAGTCATCCACGGCCGCCTTGAGTTCTCTTGTCTCTTCATCCCCGTAAACCAGATAAAACATCCGTATTTTGCGTTTGGGTGCGTAGGGTCCACCGTTCGTAAGACCGTATTCTGCGGCAAGAGATTTCATAGACGCCAATACCTCGGCAATGTTCCGATACCGTTTATCCGGATCTCGGGCACAGGCTTTGCGGATAAAATCGCGCAAGGGTCCGGGCATATCCGGTACCAGTTCGACGGGATCCGGAATGTCCCGGTCGGTCCGCATTTCCATGACCTTCCACTGATCATTTCCTTCGAAAGGTCTTCTGCCGGTCAGCATTTCATAGACAACCAGGCCCAGGCTGTAGATATCGGAGCGCTGGTCGACCGGAAAGCATTGCACCTGTTCTGGGGACATGTAAAAGGGGGTTCCCGTCAAGAAATTTTCGGAACCCACGGGGCAGGCCAGGCCGAAATCGAGTATTTTAATCTTGTCATCCGGAAGTACGAGAATATTGGCCGGCTTTATGTCCTGGTGCACGATACCGTGCCGATGGGCATATTGGAGTCCCTTGGCGATTTGAATCAGAAAATTGGCGACTCTCTTGGGTGAAAGTTTGTATACCGAATGCAGCAAGTCATTTAAAGCCGTGCCGGTCAACCGCTCCATGATGATAAAAACCGTGCGATACCGCTCCTCGATATCGTAGACTTGGACGATGTTCTCGTGGTTTAACTTCGCAATGGTTTTGGCCTCATTGACAAAGCTCTCCAGGAATTCGGGGTTCATGGCCAAATCATGTTTCATCATTTTAATGGTCACGGGCATGTTAAGGCTTGAATGAACGCCGCCGTACACGATGGCGAAGGCGCCTCGTCCAATGATATCCGAAGCAACGTACTTGCCGATTGACCTGTCCGCCACCGGCCTTTTCGTGTCAAACCGGCTGGCGACGATTTCCGTGAAGAATTCAAGCAATTCAGAATGCTCTGTAGAGATATTGTTCAGTACGGATCCCTCAATCGTCCATAACTCCACGTCTGTTTCGGCTTCGATATGCGCATTCTGGGGCTCTCCGGTTAATATCGACGTGACGCCGATGATGTCCCCCCGCACGCGATGATCCACGGGATGCAGCTGTCCATCCTTTTCGACGACGACCAGACAAGAGCCCCGCTGAATGATATAGGCCTTGTCTCTTATTTCCCCCTGCTCGACAATTCGCTCACCGGCTTTCACGAACCGGCACTTTGCCACATCCAGTAGGATGGCCCCGGTCTGGTCTTCAGCAAAAAATCTCAGAAGTTTTTGTTTCGCTGAAGAATTGCCTTCCTGTTTCTGGACATTCTTATAAAAATCACATGTCACGCAGGATTTTCTTTTTTCGGCGAATGTCCCTTGCACTTTTCCGCCGCAACACGTACCGGCGACGGCCCAGCAGATTCGGCCGGCATTTTTACCGAAATTGATCCCGTCAAAAGACGCCTCGACCGCTGCCGGGCAAACGCCGAGTTCTTCGGCCCTCTGACCGCTCGGTTCTCTCCCACATTGCATGAATTCCCAGCAATTCAGTCGATGCTGTGGCATTTCGAACCGCCTTTCCTATCTGTAAATCCCCGGAAGGTGCAGCCGCTGTGGTTACAATCCCGTTGGATGCGGCACTCCAAATTTCTTCTTTATTAAACGCTTTGATTAAAAACGGTTTTCCTATGACCTAAGAGCAATATAAGTGCCAAATATACTTGAACTCAGAAATCGAACAGTAACATTCTGAAAATATATTAAATTATAATTTATGGCTGAAATTGTAGACTAATTGATTGACATCGAATTGCACTGATTAAAGAAGCGGTTAAAATAATCGCGTGGAGAATTAGATTCATATTGTTTATTATTTCAATTTATTATGGTTAAGTCGATTTGTTATCCCTGTTGCATTGATCAATGGGACATTGCGACAGTGCATGGGACAATATGGAGTACCTATGTCAGCCGCCGGGGTGACATGATGAAATTCCGGTATTACTAATACATAGTAAGTGTCTCATTAGAGTGTCTCAGTGTCTCAAATTTTTGATCCGGCGGCCAATAACGTAATTTTTCCCAAATATTTAAAATCATTATTTAATTATCTATATGTCGTCAGTTGTACGTTGCCATGTCCCGTTTTGGTTGAAAATTTCAATGCTCTTGTGGGTTCGCAAATATCCCTGGAAATCTCTTTAAATTATAAAATATCTGATAGTTATGATTTTTAATCCAATCCATGTGGTCTCTGGCATTTTAATTGCTGACCTGAATTTGGGGTGGGCAAATCAACCTCACAACCTCAATGGAAGATTTCTCATATGGAAAGAAAAGAAGTCATAGAGGCAATCGAATTATCCGAGGGCATGCTGCGAATTGCGGACCGGGGCATGGAGAAATGTGAAAAAGACGACTGCATCGTCTTATATGGTGCTATCAGAGATTGTGCCTACCGAATCAAACGGCTCGTAAAAGATTATATTCCAACATAATAAAACAGCTATCATGCCGGCATTACTCATTCTGGTATCGTAATGATTACCATCAGAGAGCTCGTTTCAAATTACGCCTTTGTAAAAACCATCTTCGATGCGCTTCCCTGCGGACTGATGGTCATCGACGGTGACGGGCTGATATTGACCGTGAATTCTCTGATACAGGACGTATTCGGCATTAAAGGCGATGCCGTCGCCGGTAAGCCTTTCGGTCATGCGCTCGGTTGCCTCAATGCGATTGAAAATTCCGTTAGTTGCGGCCTTATCAGTGATTGCCAAATTTGTGCCTTACGGGAGTTGGCCGTCACCTCGATCTCAAAAAACCAAAAACAAAAAACACACACAACCCTTGCCGTTTCAGCTAGTGGTCAGGTCAGGGATATACCCTTGTCGATCAGGATTCTTCCATTTATTTTCGCCAAAAAGCAGTTTGCCATCCTTATTCTTGACCACCTAAGAAGCATTGATTCTGTCTCACCGATAGAAATGAAAGACGGATACAGAGGGATTATTGGCGACAGTGCGATAATGAGAGAGTTATTCGAAACGATCAAGCAAATTGCCCGAAGTGATGCCCATGTATTGGTTCAAGGTGAGAGCGGTACCGGCAAAGAATTGGTTGCCCTTGCTCTTCACAAAGAAAGCCAACGCGCCCAAAAGAATTTTGTCCCTGTCAACTGCGGTGCACTACCTGAAGGCTTGTTGGAATCAGAACTCTTTGGCCACGTTAAAGGCGCTTTCACCGGAGCAGATAGCACCAAAAAAGGCCGATTTGCTGTCGCCGACGGCGGCACCCTGTTCTTGGATGAGGTAGGCGAGCTGAGCCCCACCATCCAGGTAAAATTCTTGCGTGTTCTGCAAAACGGGTGTTTCGAACCGGTCGGCAGCGTCCGCACGACCTGCGTCGATGTCCGTATCATCAGTGCAACCAATACCCGGCTCGATAGAGAAACCAAGGAGGGGCGCTTTCGACAAGATTTGTATTATCGCTTGAGCGTCATGCCGATAACGGTGCCGCCGCTGCGTGCGCGCAAAGAAGATGTTCCCATCCTCTGCGATTATTTTTTAACGGAGTTCAGCAAGAATTCGTGGAACCAAAAGGTAATGGTGTCGCCCGAAGTGGAAAATATGTTGATGAATTACTCCTGGCCGGGCAACGTGCGTGAACTTCACAACGTGCTTCAATACGCTTCCGTCAGGACGACTTCCGACGTCATCACACCCGCAGATCTGCCCCCGAATTTGAACCCGTATGAATCTCTTAAAAAACCTTACAAGAAAAAACGCAAACTGAAACTGACAGATTCGCAGGTAGACGAAGCGCTCGAGATGGCGAATGGCAATAAGCGCGATGCTGCAAAAATACTCGGCGTCTCCCGGTCCACCTTGTACCGTTTCTTCGACAGAAACGACGACATCGATTCTTTATGATTTTGACTCAGGGTTTTCGGCTATCTTGAAGTAACTTCCGCAATCATATTTTCCCGTTTACCATCACTTCTCAGCCGGCTTGAAATGCTCCGGCACCTGGACGGCCACCACCTCTCCGCGGGCACAGACCTTGCCGCCAGCCAGAAGCTGCGAAGACACCACCACCTTGCGCCCCTTGATTTCCTTGACCCGGGCCCGAACCTCCAGCGGGCCGTCGATCGGCGTGGGTCGCAGATAATCGACGTGCAGGGCGGCGGTCAGAAACCGCAGCGGTGGGTCGGTGTCCATGGCCCGTTCTTCGGCCCGGTAGGCCGCTGCCGACGCGGTGCCGGTGGAGTGGCAGTCGATCAGCGAGGCGATCAAGCCGCCGTAAACGAAACCGGGAATCGCGGTGTGATACGGCTTAGGATCGAACCGACAGACGCTTTCTTCGCCGTCCCAGTAGCTTTTGATCTGAAGACCGGCACTGTTGAGCCGCCCGCAGCCGTAACAGTGGCTGGAATAATCCGGATAGTAATCCTGAAACGCTTTTTCCATTTGTTATACCTCCTTTTAGTTAAGATTCCGGAAAACTATCCGGTGCAGCGGCAGATGCATTTGAGATCCGGCCTCCACCGGTCATACCGGTGTTGTCGTAGCCCTGAACGCCCTCGACACCGACCAGCTCACCCGTGAAACTGCCGACCCGCACCTTGCTTTTGAGTTTGATGGGAATCCGGCGCTCGTCCGCCGACACCCAGATCAGGATGGTGGCACCGGCCTCCTTTTCAAAAACCGGATTGACGCCCTTGAGGTCCGGTTGAACCAGGAAGGTGTCGTAGGAGCGTCCGTTCAACGTAATGAGTTCTCTTCCGATTACCTTTAAACTGGCGCGGAGCGTTCGTTTTCCATCCGAAATCGGACGTGTGATCAGGGTTCTCTCCTGCGGGGCCAGCATGCGAGTGTAATAAAAGGCCGACAAGGGATCGAATGTTCCCGGTAAAAGAGGCGTCTCGAGCGTCTTTATGTTGGTTTTCGGTTCCGGTTGAAAGAATGTTTCGGTCCGGTGGAAATGGGCCATGTCCGCCTGCCAGTCGAAATCAACAGTGACATCCTTTGTCTTGCGGCCGGTTTTTGTTCTTTGTCGGTAGTGGAGCGAGCGGTTCATTTGCAGTTCGGCATAGGCGTCGAACCGGGTGCGGTAATAATAGAACAGGTCGAGGAAGGCGTTGGTCTTGACTTCCATCACGAAATGGTAGACGGGCGTGTCGCCTCGCCGCTCCACGGGCCGAACCTCCAGAACGGCTTCTCCCGCCGGAATGGGGCCCCACTTGATCTGGAAGGTCAGCTTTTCACCCGGCGAAAAAGCCCGATCGGGTTCACCGGCCCCGGCGCTGGCTGCTAAAAACAGCAAGACGGCTGCGCAGAAACTGGCGGTCGCGCGACTAAAAAAAATGGGCATGGTGACCTATTCCCGGGATCGGGGCATTCGCGTATGGTGTTTGGACGGGCAGATCGTATACGGCACGTTTAAACATCCCTTCTAAAAAAAAGATCACGGACGTGATTTTGGCGGCAGCGCCTCTTATGCGATTATTCTATCGAGCCTGATCGACTGACCGAAGCCGGCGCAGGATGTCATGTCGGGTGAAAAAACTCGGTCTTGATCACCTCGAACAGTTCTTCTCCCACGGCAATACCGATATCGATAAACCGCGGTCCGTAGAGTCGGCCGGTTGCCGTACGAAAGGTTTCCCGAATTCTGGAAAGACTCTGCAGGCCTTTGGGAAAACTCGCCACGAAATCGTCGAAAGGCGGATTTTGGAAGAAGACCATATGCCACAGCGTATCGGTAAAATTGTCCGGTCCCCAGCGGAACTTGTCGGCGTCGTAGAGACAGTCGGAAACCAGGGCACCGCGCCGGCTGTTGATCGGCACCCGCTTTTTGAAGGCCTCGTGATCGAGGATGGCCAGCCGGACGTCTTCCCGCTCCTCGATCGAAAAGGGATAACCGCCGAGCAAAACCGCGGCAAATGTGGCCCCGCGGACGGCATGATCCGGTTCCTTGCGTTTGAGGTCGTGCAACAGCGCCGCAACCTGGACGACCACCATGAGTCTTTTGATCAAACCCGGGCTATAACCGATGCGCTCGCCTTCGGCCATCAACAGACAGCCGGCATCGAGGGCAACCTTGGTGGCATGCAGAAGACCGTGTCCGAAATCATCCTCCAACCGTTGGGTCACGAAGAAGCGCAGATCCGAGATAGTCGGGTGGGTGTCGAAGATAGCGCGGGAGAGACTGAAAGCGCGGGAAAAATCCGTGTAAAAATCAGGCGGAGGGTATCGGGATACAATCTGACGGGCGCGTCTTTGCAACCGGGTGTATACAGTCACCATGGAAGAAACCGGCGGTTATAGACAGTCTCGTCAATTGAGCGGCCGAAACCGATGCTGCGATGCCGCCCGGCCTCTTGCGGCAGGCGACCGGGAATGCAGAGAACTCAAACCGTCAGGGAAAAAGCCCTGCCGCAGACTTTCCACCGGCCGTCTTCTTTGACGAGTTTAAGGGTTTCGTCAACAGGGTATGTTTCGCCGATGGAAAACAAGCGACCGACAACGGTGAATAGGGGATTGATATTCCGTTTCCGTTCGGCGTGGACACGCACCTCGGCCTCCGTATCGCTTTGGCTGATAATCTCGGTGTGGACCGAATAGAGTCGGCTGCGCATGTAATTGCGGTTAAAACCGACGAGTTTTGCGTCGTCGGTCACTCGGCTCAGATAATCGCCCACCACGTCACCCTCTTCGTTGGTGGTGAAGGCATTGCACAGATACTTTACCATCGCGGGGTCGAGTCCAAAATAGGCCTTGGAGAATGCGACCGCCGTCTTGGCCGGCGTCTCTCTCTGGTCGGCGAAAACCAACATGATTTGCAACATGACACCGACGGCCAGTACCGCAATAATGGTAAGAAACTTGCTGCCCTGCTGCATGTGTACCTCCTCCTTTACCGTCGCATCTGCCCCGATAAGGGTATTCTAAATCGATATGTGACCCCATAACTCAAGCGATGCGCCGCATCAGGCACCTTTAACCAGAGTAACCTTTTCCCGCATCGTTATAAGCTTTAAACGTTCAACCTCTTAGCATGGAAAATTTTTCAAGACAAGAATTTTCTCGAGGGGGTAACCCCCTATCCCTGCCCTGCCAAAACTCCTTCGGGTAATCTCTATCGAAAGATATACATCCAATGTAATCAATCCATAAACCTGATTCCGGCAAATGGCGTTTCTTCCGCGCCGGAGCCAAGGTCTACATGCGGCCATGCTATATGACGAGTAAACAAGTTAGTGTCCATCCATAAATGGCCTTTTTCCCGCTGGACTGCGGTCGCAGCGGGTTTCCGGCTGCTGCGTACATAAAGTTCGCCTCGCCGCAAATCCCGCCGCGGGATGCGGCCTTGCCCAGCGAAAAAAATACTCATATATGAATAAGACACTTAAAAGTGCCTTTAAAAGATTGCGGATGGGCACAAGTTACGTGAAACTCCGCCTTAACCGACTCATCAGACTGGTACATGCATCTATGGGACGGTATCGCAGCTGTACGGCTTTGCGTTTTTTTCCCTGATATTCATGCAGTTGAATAGCGATGAAGTCATTTCGCAGATCCCGATAAGATAAAAACAGGTTGAGCCGTTCTTCCTCGTTGGCTTCCCGGTAACGATCAATAATGGTGTTCATCGTTTCTTCCTCCTTGGACAGCCTGGTTGTTGATCGGCACCCGGCTGCTGAAAAATGAGTTTCAAACCAAGCTAGTTTCCGTCCATAAATGGCCCTTTTCCGTAATTCCCCGCCTGCTTCGGGACAGGTCGGCGTCAATCACGCTAAAGACGTGACAGGTCTACGGAATCGCTTGTGCGGCGTACCCAGGTACGCCTCCGCGCAATTCCTTGATTTCCTTGAACTTGCAGAAAATTGCTCATTTCTGGATCGGAAACTGATCAGTGCCCTTAATGAAAACGTGTATAGGTACAAGCTAGTTTGCAATGGCCTGCGGCCGACTCAAATGGTCGATCATCCGGCTATGCGCTTGATGTTAAACGCACGAACGTTCGTGCTAAACATGTGCCGATTTATATATTTATTGGACATCGTTCCCTCCTTTTTGAAGCCGCCGGTAAGAGGATTAATACAGGAATAATTAGGGTGAGCGTTTGTAGTCGCCCAGCAGCCGCTTCAAGGCTTTGCGCTGGTGTTTCTGGATATCCTTGTTATTGAGCAGTTTATAGTAGAGATGAAATCCGAGCAGAAGCGAATACAGCTCGAAGGCGAACTGACCACAGTCTGCGTCTTCGCGGAAGTCTCCGCTCGCTATGGCCGATTGAGCCATGCGTTGCAGACTGTCGATCCAGGTTTCCTGCTGGCGCAACAGCACGTCGCGGACCTTGCCGGGGCGATCCTTGAAATCGGTGCTGGCCGCGACGAAGATACAGCCACCGGCAAGCTTGTCGGTCCAGCGAATCCAATTGTTAACGAGCGCCTCGATGCGCCCAGTGCCGGCCTTGGTTTTAAGAGCCGGTACCACCACATCTGCGGCAAACAAATCCGCGGCATGCTTGAGGATCTCGATTTGCAGGTTTTCCTTGGACTGGAAATGGGCGAACAGGCCGCTCTTCGACATGTCGGTCTTTTTGGCCAGCCCACCAATGGAAACAGCCTCCAACCCGAGTTGGCTGGCCATATCCAGACCGGTTTCAAGAATTGCCTGTTTTGTGTCTTCACCTCTTGTCATGATGATAAAATAGTACGACCGTTCGTGCTTGTCAACAAAAATTTTTTGCAGCGATCAAAAATTCTGCCATCGACTCACTTCAGACGCCGGTTCGTTTCCCAAAGACGGAATCGAATTGGCAAACCGTCACCGGCCAAAAACACTGGCCACCAGGTAAGCGGTGTAGCCCATGTAGCCGGTGAGTAGCGCTGCACCTTCGAACCAGTTGATGCGTCCGGGACCCCGGAACCCATAGCCGATGGCAAAGAGGGAGAGGGTGAAAACCGCCATTACCAGAATGTCCCGGGAGAATACCTCCCGGGCCACGGTCATTGGGTGAATCGTTCCCGCGATGCCAACCACGACCAGCGTGTTGAAAAGGTTGGAGCCAAGAATGTTACCCAAGGCAATGTCGTGCGGTGGAAGCGGAGCCTTCCACAAAACGATCGGCGCTCCACACGAGGAGCGCCAGACCAAAAGCGACCGCAAGAAAAGCTATTGTCATATAGTGTATTGATCCTCTTTCTTAATCATTGTTTGAATTCAGTAATTGCTCCGCCGGCCCATGGGTGTCTACCAGATAGAAACAATCGGGCCGGGGGTGGTGCACGCCGGGATGTCCGGCTTTGGGGCGGCATTTCCCCCGTGCTCTCGGTCAGGCAAACAGCGTCACGGCCTCTCGTACCAGTCGTCCGATCGGCAATTTGCGGGGGCATGACTTTTCTGCTGCGCTAAAATCCAACTGAGTCAAGAGTGCTCTCGTCTCGGTCGGCAAGTCTTCAAAGCTGTATCGCGCAAGCCCGTAATCCTGGTAGGAGTGAAAGTACATGAGGCACCGCATGATATTATTGATCGACACTTTTGGGGCAAGCGCCTCTGAACAGAGACGGTCGCATCCGGCACAATAATCACCGCAGGTTTCATCAGCGTATTGGGATAGCAAGGTACGATCCGACTGCGAGAGGCGGTTTTGATCTGCTGCCGCCGCCGCGTTAGCGGCCATTATGGTGAGATTGGGCATTTGAGAGCAGATACTGGCGATCCGTTTATCTTCCCAAACGGCCATGAGTTTGGCCTGATTGTCGGTAAATCCTTTCTGCATAAAACGACCCGCCATTTTAACCTCTGTCTCGCTCTCGCTTTTCACCGGACCGCCGCCTTGGGTCTTCATGGCCGTCAGCCCGATACCAGCCCGGTAGCAAGCCTCAACCGCCTCCTTCATGCGGGATTCGTGCATCAGGCGGTAATTGTAAGTGAACATAATGCCGTCTACCCAGGAAAGTTTGGCTGCCCCCTCGAGGCACTCTTCCATGTTGGAATGAGTGCTAAAGCCGAACAACCTTAATTTACCGGCCTTTTTCATTGCTTGTGACCAGGATTCCAGATTGGCTCCCATCTCATTTATGCCGCTGATGCCATGAACAAAAAGCAGGTCGACGTAGTCGGTGTGCAACCTTTTTAGGCTTTCCTCGAGCCGCGGCGTAAAATCGGTGCCTCTTCTCAGGGAAAGCTTGGTTACCAAGAATACTTGTTTGCGGGTATCGGGATAGCGGGCAAACCAGCGACCGATTCCCTCCTCGCTTCGACCTCCGCCGTACCCCTCCGCAGTGTCCCAATAGTTGATTCCCCACTCAAGCGCTTTAGCCAGCATCAATCTATTATTCAGAATGTCAAACATTCCCCCCAGTGAAAGTGTGAAGACCATGGTGCCCGACCGGCCGAAGGGTCTGCGGGGAATCGACTCCTTTGGAATGGTAATTTGGGCAGAAGCCCGGCG
>JBATHN010000435.1:0-2118 GCA_049666885.1 Desulfobacterales bacterium | reverse complement strand
CGCGTAATCCGACTCTCCTTGTCGGTTCGGGCCACAAGGTTGCCGGCGTCATCGTAGCCAGAGATGGTAACATAGCTCTCCCCCTCCGCCACGTAAGTCTCCAAAACCTTGCGACCGCGCTGGTCATAAGAGAAAAGCTCTTCATAGGTCGGGTAGATGATCCGCGCCGGCTGGTCCTTGGCGCCGCCGCCCGAGCACGAGCTGCAGCCCGCCCCAGAAACCTCGTCGTATTCCATCACGATCTCGTTGCCGTTGCCGTCGACGGTCTTCGCCAGGCGACCGTCGGCATCGTATGCGTAGCGCACCACCTTGCCTTCGGCATCGGTCTGGTTGAGCAGCTTGCCGTCTGCATTGTAGGTGAACACGGTCGCGTTTCCGAGGGGGTCCGTGCGCCGAAGCAGGTTGCCGTGCTGGTCGTAGGTGTATGAGGTTTCTTTTCCTTCCGCATCGACCTCTCGGACCTTGTTGCCCTTCTTGTCGTAGAAGATTTGGGTGGTCTGACCGAGCGGATCGACCGTCACCTACAGCCGCCCAGCAGCGTCGTATTCGTACTGCCAGAGGTTGCCGCGGGCGTCTTCCTTGGTCAACACATTGCCCATAATATCGTGAGAGGTGATGCGTGCTACGCCCCCTTCCGGATCGGTAATCGATATCAGGTTGCCCAGAGCGTCATAGGCCATCACGGTTTCGGCCGCGGCGGTGTTGGCATCGGCCAGTCGCCTGGTGGTCAAAAGGTTGCCGTCGCTATCGTAGGTGTACTCTGTGATGCGCTCATCGACCGTGTCTACCGCCTCGATCTTTTGAATTATGTTACCGATATCATCGTAAACATATGCAGTAGCGATCCTGTTTTCGTCGGTCTCGCGCGTGCGGCGGCTGAAGGTGTGCTCGTATTCGTAAGAAACAGAGGTCCCATCCGGATAGAGCACCTGGGTCAGGTTGTCCCACTCGTCGTAGTTCTTACGGGTCGTCCGTCCTTTCTCGTCGGTAATGATCAAATCCCGTCCGTCGCGGGCGATCTTTTCGATGGTGCGGCCGTTCAAATCCACCCGGGTCGGCTCGCCGTCGCGGTTATACCAGATCTCCCGGATCGCCCCACCCGGCGTGGTGATCCGAACGTAGGTCTCCTTTGTGCCCTCGTTCATGTCGTACTCGAAACGGTAGCCCCGGCCGTCGCTGCCATTGACTGCCGACACGTGGCCGTATTTGTCGTAGGCGATGGTGGAGGCGTAGCTTTCCGGATCGATCTTTTTATCGATGCGCCCCTGCTCGTCGTACTCGAATCGGGTGATACCGCCGGTGACATCGGTCACACTGGTGAGACTATCGCCGCTGTAACCGTATTCTACCCGCCGGCCGGCGGCGTCGGTAACCGCCGCGATCTGATCGCCGCTGTACTCGAACCAGAGCACCTGACTGCCGCTGCGATCGGCCACGCCGATCAACCGGCCGCTTTCGCCGGGTTCATATAAAAGGCGGCCGATGACACCGGTGCGGTTGCCGTATTCGGTCTGGCGGCCGGCGGCATCGAAGAGCTTGTTCGCGCCGTTCTTGTGCTCCCAGCGCCAGCCGGTTGCGGTCCTCACGATGCGGTAGAATTCGTGAGTGAACACGTCGGCATTGGCGGCCACGGCATAATAAATCACCCCGCCTTTGTCGATGGTCTCGATTCTCTGGCCCAGGGCGTCCAGCTTGAAGACCAGATTGTGGCGCGAGTGTTCCCAGTGCCACCGGTCCCCGTAGTACCAGCGCTTGGCCTCGATCGCGCCGCCGGGCACCTTGACCGCAAGGTCGGACTCCTCCAGGTAGTACTCGCGCATTACCAGGTTGACCGAGGAGAATACGTCCTGAATGAAGTTTGTCACCTCGCCCTTGAGATAGCATGTCGAGCAGAAGCCTTCCTTGCGTTTCGGCTCGGGGAAGCACTTGACCCCTTCGATGGTGCGCGGAGCCGGGGCCGGCGAAGAGACGCTGCCGCCGCCCATGCCGGTGCCCAGGTTCCAGGTACCGCCGCCACCGGTGGCCACGGTGACACCCACGGCGCTGGCACAATCACCATAGCTGTAGGTCCAGCAGTGGCACACGCTGGAGCTGGTCCACTTGCCGTTGGTGCATGTG
>JBATHN010000434.1:0-1505 GCA_049666885.1 Desulfobacterales bacterium | reverse complement strand
ATCTCTTTTTGGACCGGCTTCTGGGTGTGATCGACGGCTTCTGCCAGGCATGCCTTGACACACTGGTAACATTCGGAGCAGATACCGCAGCGCAGGCAGCGATCGGCTTCCATTTTCGCTTCGGTTTCATTGTAGCCGAAGGAGACTTCCAGAAAGTTGCACTCCCGGGCATCCGGGTCGAGACAGCGAACCGAGGTTCTGGACTTCTGAGGCTCCAGGGAGACATCCGGCTTCTCGAAATCCCAGGTCTTCTCACGCCCTTCGGCCAGATCCAGACCGTTGACGAATCGGTGAATGCTTTCGGCAGCCTCCTTGCCGCAGGCGACAGCTTCCACCACCGATTTGGGACCGTAGAACGCATCGCCGCCGGCGAAGACCCAGTCTATCGGGGTCTGCAGGGTGACCGGATCGGCTTCCAGACCGCCCACGCGGGTGAGACTGATGCCCTGCTCGGCGATGAAAGAGCGGTCGGTGCTCTGACCGATGGAGATGATTATCGTGTCGCCGAAAATCGGCTGGCATTCGTTCTCGTCATACTTCGGGCTGAAGCGGTTGTTTTCGTCGAACACGGCGGTGCAGGTCTTGAACTCGATGCCCGAGACCTTGTTGCCCTTGTCGATGAAAAACGCCTTGGGCCCGAAACTGTTGACGATCTTGATATCGCCTTCCAGGGCCTCTTCGATCTCGTGCTGCCAGGCGGGCATCTCCTCGCGCCGCTCCAGGCAGACCAGGGTGACGTTCTTGGCTCCCTTGCGCTTGGCGGTCAGGGCGACGTCGATGGCCACGTTGCCGCCGCCGACCACGATGACGTCTTCGCCAATGGGAACATCTTTGCCCATGGCCGTGTCACGCAAAAATTCCACTCCCTGCAGAACGCCCTCGACGTCTTCATTTTCCACGCCGAGCCGGCGACCGCCGTGCAGACCGATGGCCATGAAGAGGGCCGAGAAACCATCGGCCTTGAGGCTGTCCAAGGTGATGTCCTTGCCGAAGGTGACCCCGGTTTTGATGGTGACCCCCATCTCTTCGATCACCTTGATTTCGCGCTTGATAATATCTCTCGGCAATCGGTATTCGGGGATCCCCACGCTCATCATTCCGCCGGCTACCGGCAATTTTTCAAAGATTGTCACCTGGTAGCCGTCTTTGGCGAGGTAATAGGCCGCCGTCAATCCTGCCGGACCGGATCCCACGATGGCGACCTTTTCCTCGCGCGGTGCGGCAGTCTTGGGGACAAACATTTCGCCCTGGTCCAATTCCCAATCGGATAAAAAACGGTGCAATTCACGGATGGCCAGGGGTTGGTCCACATCATTGCGGGTACAGGCTTCCTCGCAGGGATGATGACAGACCCGTCCACAGATACCGGGAAACGGGTGATCCTCTTTGAACAGTTCCAGCGCTTCGCGGTACTTTCCTTCATTGATCAGGGCAATGTAGCCCTGAATGCTTACATGCGCCGGGCAGGTGGCTTTGCAGGGGGCTGTGCCGCGTTTGCTGATGCC
>JBATHN010000433.1:0-2586 GCA_049666885.1 Desulfobacterales bacterium | reverse complement strand
CTACAAGAAAATCGATTCCTGCATGCGGGGCAATGTCGGCGCCGAGGTCGCTGCACTGGCTGACGTGTTCGATTGCCGAGGCGCGCTGATCGCCCCGGCTTTTCCGGCCCAGGGGCGCACGACGCTTCACGATGTTCACTATGTGCGCAACATCCCGGTGGCCGACAGCGAAATGGCCCGCGACCCAGTCAATCCGGTCAGAGCGTCACGCCTCTCGGAGTTGATCGCCCTACAGTACCGACGGCCGGTGGGTCGAATCGATGCAGCCGATCTCGACGGAAACCCCCGGCGTCTGAAGACATTTGTCGAAGACCTGTTGGCGCAAGGCCACCGCCTCATCGCTTGCGATGCCGCACATCAACGGCACCTGGAGGTCATCGCCCGCCTGGCCGGCGACCAATTTCCGCACCTTTTAATGGCCGGCTCCGCCGGCCTGGCTCAGGCGCTGGTCCGGTGTCGATTTGAAGAGACTGAAGCACGACCGGCGTCAAGGGCTGCCATGGGCAATCACCTGCTCTTTGTCTGCGGTTCCGGCTCCAATGTGCTCAGGTCCCAGGTCGAAACGCTGATCCGTAAAACCGGCGTCCCGCGCTACATACTTGTTCCCGGCCGACCGACCGCGTTGTTCGACCGATCGAATACGATTGCGAAAGATCTTGACTCAGGAGCGGTTGTCCTACAGCTTGCACCCGTCGAATCATTGGTGTACGATAATTCTGCCGCCCGACAGTTGGCGGCAGAGATTGCCGCAATCGTCCGGTGCCGCCGTCCGGACGGACTTTTCATATCCGGCGGTGACACGGCAGCGGCGGTTCTCGGCGCAATCGGAGCGAGCGGGGTCCGTCTGCAGGTCGAAATTCTACCGGGAGTCATCCAGGGAACGGTGATAGGAGGTACCGGCGACGGTCTGCCGGTGATCACCAAGGCCGGCGCATTCGGTGAACCCGACACGCTGTTACAATTGTATGGGCTTCTGGCCAAAGGCCGATGAAACGGTTTAGCCGGTTGAGCCCGTTTGGCCCGTTGAGCCCGTTGAGACGATGTTATCGAATGTGTAATTCATTCGACTGATTCATAAGTATTAAAGAAAAACCTATGACGTTGGCGGTTAGGATAATAAGGTCGATGTTTAGTCAGCTGTTATGAATACAGCAACAATCAGGTAGAATTCATTGATCATTTCGATCCTGTAAATAAAAAGAGAATTGATTGAGAGCTTTTCCGATTCAAAGTTGGCGATTCTTCCGAATACCGACCGTTCAGAGGATTTGTTCGGACCAGCCGAAAATCTAACCGGCTCAACGGGTCCAACGGGCCCAACGGACAGAAGGTTTATTGATGACTCAAACTCCCAACAAACCCCTTTTAGGCATCACCATGGGCGATCCCGGCGGGATAGGCCCGGAGATCTGTGTCAAGGCGTTGGCCGAACCGGACATCTACGACATCTGTCGTCCGCTGGTGGTCGGCGACGGTGAGGTTATGATCGAGGCGCTGAGGTTCTGCCGCCTGCCGCTGACGATCCAGCGCTGCGGCAGACCGGCTGACGGCCGGTACGAGTGCGGAACAATCGATGTGCTGGATATGAAGAACATGCCCATCGGCCGTCTGCGTCACAAAGAGGTCACCTTCGAACAGGGCCAGGCCGCATTTGAATATGTGGCCAAGGTAATCGAAATGGCCTTGGTCGATCAAATCGACGCAACGGTCACAAGTCCTATCAACAAGGCGGCAATCAACGCCGCCGGCCATCACTACGCCGGTCACACGGAGATCTACAGCACCCTCACAGCCACCCCCGACGTCAGCATGATGCTGACCGACGGCAGTTTTCGGGTGGCCCACGTTTCCACACACGTGTCACTGCGCGAGGCCTGCGACCGGGTTAAAAAGGAGCGCGTCCTGCGGGTCATTGAGCTGGCGAACGATACCCTGCAACGAATGGAGATTCCGTCTCCGCGCATTGCGGTGGCGGGATTAAACCCCCACTGCGGCGAAGGCGGCCTCTTCGGCAGCGAGGATGACGAGGAAATCGCGCCGGCGGTGGCGGCGGCCAGAACAGCCGGTATTGATGCCGAAGGTCCGCTACCGGCCGACACCGTCTTTTCCAAGATGCTGGGCGGCCTTTACGATCTGGTCGTGGTCATGTACCACGATCAGGGCCACATCCCGGCCAAGCTCGTGGGGTTCAAATTCAATGCCAAAAGCGGTGATTGGAGCAGTATGGCCGGTGTAAACGTCACCTTGGGCCTGCCGATCATCCGAACGTCAGTGGATCACGGAACCGCTTTCGGCAAAGCCGGCGAGGGGCGCGCCAATCCGCAGTCCCTGATCGAGGCCATTCGCTTGGCCGCCCGGCTTGCCGGCGGGCGATCATAAAATATTTGTAAGCGTTCACAGGACACCGCATCTGCTTTGTTGTCGGGCACTTGAAGTACAAAAGTACGTCTGCGCGCCCAACGCCTTGCATCTGCGGCACCCTGTAAACGCTTACAATTAGGTGGTTTGAAGCGCATCGGACTTTGCAACCCTGTGAACGGTTACAAATATTTATTTTTTATCCTTTATCCTGTTTGCACGATGATC
>JBATHN010000432.1:0-2276 GCA_049666885.1 Desulfobacterales bacterium | reverse complement strand
CACAAGGGCGGCATTCATGTCAGCGCCATCATGAAGGTGCCGCGGGCCTACGAACACATTGACCCGGCGCTGGTCGGCAACCGGCGGCGGGTGCTTGTCTCCGACCTCTCCGGCAAGAGCAATGTCGAATACAAGGCCCGTGAGTTCGGCCTCGACCTGGGAGCCAACGGCTTCGACAGCCGCGAGATCGTCACACGCATAAAAGACCTCGAAGAACAGGGGTATCAGTTCGATGTCGCCGACGGATCGTTCAAAATCTTGGTTCAAAAATTCACCGAACAGTTCAGGCCGCATTTTGAACTGGAATCCTTCCGGGTCACCATCGAAAAGGACAAGGATCTGCCCTGCAGCGCCCATGCCACGATCAAGATTTCAGTGGACGGCCGCACGGAAATCACAGCGGCTGAAGGCCGCGGCCCTGTGAGTGCACTGGACAATGCCCTGCGCAAAGCACTGGATCGATTTTTTCCGGATCTAAACGCCATGCGCCTGGTCGACTTCAAGGTCCGGGTGATCGACGGCCGGGACGGGACTGCGGCCAAGGTACGGGTTTTTATCGAATCGCGCGACCATGAAGACATCTGGAGCACCATCGGTGTTTCCGAAGATATCATCGAGGCCAGCTGGCATGCGCTGGCCGACAGCTTTCACTACAAGCTTGCCAGAGAAATAGAACCGAATGCCGAGGCGGCAGCGCCACGAGACGCCTCCGCCACCCGCAGCGCAACTGCGCTGCAAAATAGATAAACCGTATTTTGGAAAGGATCCCAACGATGAAAGCAGGTACCCACGCCGCAGGACAGGTTCCCGCAGCCGTCTTGCGGCCCGCCCTCGCGCCATATTTTTTACTCCGATCCTGAAAACAAGAGACTTTTTTGGGGGATTCGCCCGTCCGGCTTGCGGAGACCCTTGTTGCATCAAAAGCAAGGAGGAAAAATATGAACGATCAGGACCGAATCATTATTTTCGATACCACATTGAGGGACGGCGAGCAATCGCCGGGTGCCAGCATGAACGCCGGCGAAAAACTACGGCTGGCGATTCAGCTGGAAAAACTGGGGGTGGATGTTCTGGAAGCCGGTTTCCCGGCAGCCTCCGAAGGTGATTTGGAAGCAGTGGCCTTGATCGCCGGCAAGCTGAAGAAAACCGAGGTGGCCGGCTTGGCCCGTACATCACGAAGCGATATCGATCGTGCCTGGCAGGCCGTTCGCCATGCCGCTAAACCCCGCATTCACACCTTCATCGCCACATCCGACATTCATCTCGAATACAAGCTGAAGATGTCGCGCGATGCAGTTCTCGAACGGGCTGTTGACGCGGTCAAGTACGCGAAGTCGTTCACGGACAACGTCGAATTTTCGGCCGAGGACGGCTCCCGCAGTGACCGTGATTTCCTGTGTCGCGTTTTCGAGGCTGCTATTGCCGCCGGCGCCACCACCGTCAATCTCCCCGACACGGTCGGCTATGCCGTACCGGAAGAATTCTCCGATCTGGTTCGCTACATTATCGGTCACACGCCCAACATCGGCCGGGCCGTGCTGAGCATTCACTGCCACAACGACCTCGGACTGGCCACGGCCAACACACTGGCGGCCATCCGTGCCGGTGCCAGGCAGGCCGAAGTGACCCTCAACGGTATCGGCGAGCGGGCCGGTAACACGTCATTGGAAGAAGTGGTCATGGCCCTGCGGACCCGACGCAATTTTCTACCGGTCAACACCGGAATAAGGACCGAATACATCTACCAGACGAGCCGCCTGGTCAGCTTGATCACCGGCATTATGGTTCAACCCAACAAGGCCATTGTAGGGGCCAATGCGTTCGCCCACGAAGCTGGGATCCACCAGGATGGCGTGCTAAAAAACCCCATGACCTACGAGATCATGCGACCCGAAACCATCGGTCTGAGCGCCAACAAGCTGGTCCTGGGCAAGCACTCGGGCCGCCACGCTCTGAGAGACCATTTGAAAGACCTGGGATATGACCTCTCGGATGAAGAGCTGGATCTGGTCTTCAAGAGATTCAAGGAACTGGCCGACAAGAAGAAACACGTCGTAGACGAAGACCTGGAAGTGATCATCACCGAAGGCATCCTGCGCACCAAAGACATCTTTCAGCTGGAATACCTCCACGTTACCTGCGGCACGACGGTGCTGCCGATGGCCAGCGTCAAACTGGCAATCAACGGCCGCAGCGTCCAGGGTGCCGGGTACGGCAACGGTCCCATCGATGCGGCCTTCAACACGATCGCCAAACTGACCGGCACCGAATCGGAA
>JBATHN010000431.1:0-2304 GCA_049666885.1 Desulfobacterales bacterium | reverse complement strand
GCCGCGGGTCGTCCTTGACCGGGCGCAGAAGCTTTCCGCCCAAAGCCTTTCAGCTGAATGGTCCTCGCCTCGAGATTTGCCGTCAATGGTCAGGTTCGCGTTGCGGATGTCAAGCCTCGCATCCAGATTTTTCAGCAGCGCGGACAGGCTCGCACCGGATGCCGATGCCGACACCGAGCGTTTCCTGCGCCATCGCCGCGATGTCGTCTTTAAACAGCGACAGGTTGAGAGGAACGTTAAGGGAGACGTCGAAAACAACGGCAAAAACCAGAGCAGCAGTCGCTACGACGGCAATGTGCATCGTTTTGCGCAGAGGACCAGCACCGATATGATCAGCGTTCGACATCCCCAACTCCTTCCGCATCGCCGATCTCGCCCTCAGCATCACCGTGCAACGTATCTTCTTCGCGCGGTGCGTCGGTCATCTTTCCGTCAGCCTTTGACTTCGGACGAACGGTCTCAGTGACCTGCGAACGCACAGACTCGCCGGTCGACGTATCGTAAATAACAACTATCCTTCCCACCAATTCCTTCAGTCCGTCTTTTATAGAATTGAAAACCATTTCCAATATACGCCTTGAGGCTCTAGATAAATTTCTGGCTTTTTGACCAGTTTATTTTTCTTCTTCTTTTTTTGCCTCCTGGATTATTCCGATAATACGGTCCGGGTAATCCGACGGAAACGTCCAGTAGCGCAAGCCATGTTCATTGACATTTTCCACCAGTCCGCGCGTCGAAGGGTCGGCGTGAAATAAAAATTGAACCAGAACGTCGCTGCTGATCCACGGATGGGCATACCAGAAGTCATGTGCCCCGGATGACAGTCCGATAACCGTGGTTTCGTCCACACCGATGATGTCGAACCCGGACTGGGCGCTGGTGTTTCGGGCCCATTGAGCGGCCTCAGGGCTGAGATCCTCGGCTCTGGGTCTTCCGGCCCGGGACACACCGTGATGCCATTCGGCCATGGCCAGAACCGTGTCCTTGAGATTAATGGTAAGCGTAACACTGTGGGGGATGTCTATATAGGTTTGCAGATTCTCCACAAATGTGTCGATACCAATGTCGGCCCCGGCAAAGTAGACCTCTCCCAAGCGCAATTGCCGGCGCTTTTCTCCTTTTGTCTCCAGTCCCAGGATGGCCAACCCAGGGCTTGCGATTTGGGAGCCTGCGCTGTAAGCAAGAATATTGATATATTCCGCGGTGGTGTAGTCGTTCAGCAGGGTAATCAGGCGCTTAAAGGCCGGTGCCGACTTTGCGGCATGACGGACATCGGTCCCATAGGCAAGTAAATTTTCGGCAGATGGCCACAGGAAGGCAAGAACCATAGAATTGCGGCCTGTAAAATGACGGTACTGGGCCGCTTGGGCCGCCGCACGATATATATTTGAATTGGCGCCGTGGACATAAACCATGATGTCCTTGTCCAAGCTGTCGGCGAGGACATCATTGACGGCAGCAGCAAAGAACTCAACCTCTTTCGGTAACGGAGCAGTTTCGTCGTCGAGGGGGATCGCCGCCAATTCTTGAAGATCTTCCAGATGTAACGCCGGCCGATCACGATCTTCATCAGAGGTCGACAACTCGAAGACCTGCCTCCAGTCCATTGCCTTGGCGCCAATCGTAAAATGAGCGATGCCCATCCGCAGTTTGTCTCCCGGAAAGATGGTATAGCTTTTGCTATCATGACCTCCCATGGGCTTGCGGTTCGTCGCGAATAGCACGTCAACGCGATTGCTTTCCTCTAAGTTGGGATTGATGTTGAAGGGGTTGATCTCTCCCGTAGCCATTATCGCAGGTGTCGGCATGAGGTAGACCGTCGGCTGACATCCGACCACCGCGATGTTTAACAGTCCTATTATCAGATATAACAGTGATCGATAGTTGGCCGTACTATTCAAGGTATCTCTCCATAAAATGAAAGTTCGGCTCAGCACCGAAGCCTGTCCCTATTTTTTTCGCGTCGCTTCAAAGGAGATGAGAACATCCACGTCTTTGCCGATTACCCCCATTTCGTAGTACTTGCCGTTGCCGACGTTGTACTCGAGCCGGTCGATGGCCAGGCGGGCTTCAAAGCCGGCCACTTCGCTATCTTTGTCGAATGGATTTTGCTTTATCCCGAAGAAGGTAAACGGAACCGAAACGGTCTTACTGACGTCCTTGACGGTCAGTGTGCCTTCCACAACGTATTGATCGCCTTCTACTTTTTGATGTTAGTGCTTTTAAAGGTCATGACCGGGAATTTTCTGGCGCCGAAGAACTCATTGCCTTCGAGGTGACCGTCACGTTTGCTGTTGCCGGTAT
>JBATHN010000430.1:0-3042 GCA_049666885.1 Desulfobacterales bacterium | reverse complement strand
AGGCAATCTTGCGGGATCGGCCTTACTGAACACAGATCTCATGCAAAGTGTCGTGAATTTAAACGGAAAGGTCATGCCGCAGAAGCAGTTTCTCGAAAATTCCGGAGTTCAGGTTTCCGGCTCCATTCTGTCCGGGCTGAAGGCCGGAGGAGGAATTCCGATCCGGATCAGCGGTCCACTTGGTGATCTGCAGCTGGTCACAAGATAGGTGCCTTCTGCCGGAGCGCGGAGTCTACAAAGTGTCCTTGGGAAGGATATGGTCTCGAAGTCGGTCGGTCGTACAGCCTCAAACACTCAAATCGGTCAATGACATGTACAAACATCTTTTTACACTGCTGAACCTGATATTTATCGGGGCGATCGTTTATTTTGGCGTGAACACCTTTTTTATGATGACTTCCGCGCATTTGGTTCAAGTGCCGCAGACTGTTGAATCACAAGCGGCGCCCGCGCAACCCGAAATGGAAAACCAGCGCCCCCTGGCCTATTACAACCCGATCGTCGAACGCAACCTTTTTGATACCAAGGCGACGGTTGAGGTGACTTCAAAGAGTGTCGACATCGATGAACTAGAACAGACGAGCCTTAAGCTCAAGCTGTGGGGGACGGTGATGGGACCACCCGAAGAAGCCTATGCCGTCATTGAAGAAGCCGGGAAAAAGGAGCAGAACCTTTTTCGGATCGGAGACACGATTCAAGATGCCACGGTCAAGATGATTTTGAGAGAAAAAATCATCTTGCATGTTGAAGGCAAAGATGAGGTTTTAGAGATCGAAAGGGCCGCCGGACCCGGTTCAACCGGAGGGAAAGCCTTCGCCGGCCGTTCCGTGCCGGGCCAGAGTGTGGGCCAACCAGCGATTCGGACACAGAAAATAACCTTGCGGCGCAATCAGATCGACAGTGCGGTTCAGGATGTCGCTCAGTTGATGAACCAGGTCAATATCCGGCCCCATTTCAATCAGGGCCAACCCGACGGAATGATGTTTTCCCGGATTCGACCCAATTCCCTCTTTATGCGCATGGGGTTGCGAAACGGGGATATCATTACCGGCGTCAACGGACGCGCCATTTCTACGGTAGACGATGCGCTGGGTTTCTACGAAGGCTTGAAGTCGGCCGAAAATGTTACCGTGGACATCAAACGCGGCGGCCGACCTCGAACCATAGAATACACCATAAAATAAACCCAATCTCAAACCCATGAAATGGTCGACTCATTTTATACTGCTATGTCTGCTCTTGAGCCCATCGGTGGCTCTACCGGTGACCGCGGCTGGCGAAAGCCCCGGTGCACCTACATCGGAGAGGCTGGTTACGCTTGATTTAAACGATGTAGACATCAATGTTTTTATCCAGTTCGTCAGCGAGTTGACCGGAAAAAATTTTATTGTCGACCCAAGGGTTCGCGGGAATGTCACGGTGATTGCACCGACCCGAATTCCGATCTCGGACATGTACCGGGTCTTTGAATCGGTTTTGCAGACTCACGGCTTCAGTGCGGTGGCAGCCGGTCCGACGGTCAAGATTGTGCCCACGGCCGAAGCCCGAACCATGAACATCGACACCGGACCGGTACCGGAGCAAAAGGCATCCGGCGACGAGCTGGTGACCCGGATTGTTCCGCTGACCTATGCCGACGCCGATGAATTGAAACGCCTCTTGACCCCGATGGTCTCTCGAAATGCCGTCATCGGCGCCGTAGCGGACGCCAATCAACTGATCGTCACCGATACCGCCGCCTCCATCCGGCGGCTGATTAAAATAATACGTGAAGTCGATGTCGCCGACAACAGACGTGAACTGACGGTTTTTCCGCTGGAGTATGCGAATAGCAGTAAACTGGCCGATTTGCTAACCACCCTGTTTCCGTCACTATCACCGTCGAAAAAGGGCCGATCGACAAAGACGGCCACCTTTGTTGCCGACGAGAGAACCAACAGTCTCGTTGTCATCGCCCCCAAGGCCGAGATTGCCCGAATCAAAGACCTCATTTACCTTCTGGACGGGCAAATCCTGCGCGAAAAAGGCAAAATCCGGGTTTACTACCTCGAAAACGCCAAAGCCGAAGAATTGGCCAAGGTCCTGCAGGACCTGCCCGCCAAAAGCAGCGCCGCCCAACCGGTCAAGGGCGCCCGTCCGATTCTTGCGAGAACAGCCGGGATTTACGCCGATGCCGCCACCAACAGTTTGATCCTGTCCGCGGAGAGCGACGAAGAACTCAAAACGCTGGAAAACGTTATCGCGCGGCTCGATGTTCCGCGTGCGATGGTGCATGTCGAAGTTCTGATCATGGAAGTTAACGCTCAAGACGATCTTCGCATTGGTGTCGAATGGACGGCGGTCGGCGAAACCCAGATCGGCGACAAAGAGGCCGCAATCGGCGGCGGTTTTGTTCAAGCGCCCCAGGATTCCGCCCTGCCGGGGTTTGTGAACGGCACTTTTCCAAACGGTTTCGCCGTCGGGGTCTTCACCGAGGCCATCGACATCGCCGGGGTTCAATTCAACAACTTGACGGCGCTGATCCAAGCCGTCAAAGAAGAAAGAGACGTTACCGTCCTTTCCACCCCGCAGATTCTGATTACCGACCAGGAGGAAGCCAAGATCAACGTCGGCAAAAATATCCCTTTTCAAACCCGCACGTCCTCCTCGTTCGATCAGACCTACCTTTCGTATGAATACCGGGACGTCGGCACGATTTTAAAGGTGACGCCACAGATCAGCGATAACGAGACGGTGCGCCTGAACATCGGGCTGGAGGTGTCGCTGCTGGAGTCGACCACGGACTTCAAACCGACCACCCTCAAGCGGGCCATCGATACCAGTGTCCTCGTCAAAGACAGCGGAACGGTTGTGATCGGCGGACTGATCGAAAACAGCTCCGCGCGCTCGGAAAACAAGGTGCCGCTGTTGGGGGATCTTCCGCTTTTGGGCTGGCTCTTCAAGTATCAAACTCAGTCGCATCAGAAAACCAACCTGCTGGTGTTTTTGACGCCGCGTGTGCTCAAGAATGCGGCTGATGCCTCAAGCCTCGACCAAGAAAAA
>JBATHN010000429.1:0-18775 GCA_049666885.1 Desulfobacterales bacterium | reverse complement strand
CCGCCGCTGAGGTGGACGCTGACGGCTCGACAACGATTTACTTCAGCCCTACACAGCCCAAAGGCGTGAAGCGTGGTAATTGGATTCAAACCATGCCCGGCAAGGGCTGGTTTACGATTTTGCGCCTTTACAGCCCGTTGGAGCCGTTCTTCACAAAGGAGTGGCGGCCGACTGAGATCGAGCTGGTTCACTGAGGTCAGATCAATTAAATATAAACGAGCCGCTTTCAGCGTTGACACCTCCAAAATACTTGTATCTGGAATTAAAAAATATAATTTTAAGGGTTTTTTACAGTTTTTCGCATTTTTCGATTTCTACACAAATTTCTGTATCGGTATTTCAAAACAGATAAGGGGCAGTGGCCATTACATCCCCTGGTAGGACCTTTAAAACCCAGAGAAAATATCTAATTGTTTCCATTTTCCCCGTTTTCGTGTTTTTCCAATCATAGTTTCAATTACGATTTAAACGCTTCAGATCACCACCACAGATATGGAGAACAACGTCACCTATGATTTTGTGGTGACGGCTGTAAGTAATGCTGGTGCAGAGAGCGATTTTTCCAATGAGGTCAGCATTATGAACGGCGAAATCATAAATGAAGAAGTTATAATTGACAATGTCAGCCTAACCAGACAAAAAGGAAAGGCGGAGGAATTTTCGCCCCCGCCTTTCGTTTTTCGTGATCATTTCCTATTGACGTCTTAAAGTATACTCTCCTCGATAAATTCAGCCGAACATGTAAAAGCCCAACGCCCGGTCTGAAGGGTCGGAGGGATGCGAAGAAGTGAACGCCACTCCTAGTTCCGTTCCAAATACCTTCTTGATTTCAACCTCTTTTTTGATCAGGGAATGGTTGGTATCATCCAGGTGAAATTCGATGCGGAGTTTTTCCCCTTGACCGAATCCAGCCTTTTCGTTCATCTTGAGTTTCAATCCGGTGCGGGACAAATCAACCACCCGCATAAAGCCTTTGCCCAACGGTTTCCCGTTAACATAGTGGGTATAAGTCCCTGAAAAATCAACCGGCTTGCGATACTGGCGCCGTCTTTCGATCAAGACCGGGTACTTGTGGCCGCAATGCCGGCAGGTGACGCGCAGTTTGTCGGCCTTTTCCAATTCTTTGTGGTCGGCTACCCTGACCTCTCGGGGCTGCTGACACGCCGGGCAGGTGAAAGTGATCGTCTGGTCACTGGTGACAAATACTTTTTGAGACATTCAAGCTCCGGCTCATTTGAGAAAAAGGTGTTAATTTGTATCGATAACAAGGAATTATAGATTAAATTTCGACAAAAAGCAACTTCGCGAAAAACGGCTTCTTCCTCTGCCGGTTCGATTCGTAAGAATGAACCGGACGACTCTCCTCTTTTGCCATCATTTCCCCAAATCGAGCGGTAAAGAATCAACCACCGAATGGGCATCCGGCGCTGCCAAACCGACGGTTTTCTTTCGCTCAGCTTGCTTTTCAGCAGGGTAAATGGTAGAATAATATCCGTAAAATCGAGGTTCGGCTGACGCCTAACCTTTTTTATTTTCCTCGGGGAATGCGCCGTTCCGATCTGAAGAATAGTGAATTCGGACCGATCAATGCTCAGGTGTTGGTGCGACCGAACGCATAGCAGACAACGCGAGGAAAGGTAGTTTCCGTCCATAAATGGCCCTTTTCTGCAATTCCCCGCCTGCTTCGGGACAGGTCGGCGTCAATCGGCGGAATTGCTTGTGCGGCGTACAGAACCGTCCGCCTCCGCGCAATGCCGCCGATTTCCTTGAACTTGCAGAAAATTGCACATTTCTGGATCGGAAACTTAATAGTGCCCTTAACGAAACTGTGGATGGGCACTAGGTAGGAGATGGAAATCCGCGGAACGGGACGCAAGAGAGTGTTTCCGGACAAACAACACCGGCAACTCGACTGGTAAACCGCATCAAAAGGGGACATCATGGATCTTTTTAACACTGCTTTTGTCAATACCGCTCTGGGCGCACTGGCACTTCTCATCGGTACCATCATGCTGATTCTGGTTCTGGTCAAATCGTTCAAGGATGGTGGCGTTCTGCACGGCCTTCTCGGCTTGCTCACCGGCGGCATCTATACTTTTGTGTGGGGCTGGCTCAGGTCGCGGCAATTGCAATTGACTAAGGCAATGCTTCTGTGGACGGTCTGCATCATCTTGAGCGGCGCGCTGTTCTATGTCACCGGACCGGTACAAATGCTCCAGTCGATTCCATGGGCGGGCGAATTAGGCCTTGTGGCCATTGGTCCCGCAAAAAACCCGGCCGCCAAGGATTTCAAGAAACATCCGGCCCAAAAACCGCAGAAAACCGCCGTCGACCACAAGAAATCGGTCGCCGACCCACTCAAAGATGCCGACTGGAACACACGGGCGACCGCCCTTTGGAAAGACGCTCGATACGTGGATGTGCAGAAAGCGGTCAAATATCTCGAGAAAGCCATTCAGGAAAAGCCGAATTTTGCCGAAGCCTACAACAACCGCGGCAACGCCTACCGGGAAACGAAGCAGTATGCCCTTGCGATGCAGGACTACAATAGAGCGATCAGTCTGAAGCCGAACCTCGAGAAAACTTTCAATAATCGAGGCAACATCTACTTCGACCAGCGCAACTTTCAGATGGCGATCCGAGACTACAACAAAGCGCTCTCGCTCAATGCGTCCTACAACCTGGCCTATTTGAATCGGGGTCTGGCTTACCACGAGTTGAACAAAGACGACCTGGCCTGTCCCGACTTCAAAAAAGCCTGTGAACTCGGCGACTGCGACGGCATCAGCTGGGCCAAGAAGACCGGAATCTGCAAGTAGATTCAAGGGGTCGAGGATTCCAGGATTAAAAATAGTTGAGAGCGTTGGGAACGTTGGAGCGTTGAGAGCGTTTATAGTGATTTTTGATGACTATTCAGAACTTTGAAGATCTGGAATGTTGGCAGCAGGCGAGAAAACTCGTCAATTTGGTTTATCGCATCGAAAACGTTCAAAACGATCTTAACGCCCTAAACAATCTTAACGCTCTCAACGAACAACCCTCGAACCCCTCTTCCACTTAACCACACTTGTTGTACCCGCAGAAGTGACAAATCATACACCCTTCCTCGAAACTGATCGTCTGACCACACTCGGGGCAGGTCTCCCCCAGCAGAGCATTTTTGCGGTTTGCCCGGCCGCCGCCGGTAGTCTCGGCCAAATAGCGTTTTTCCAGGACCCTGGCGATGGCATCCGGAATAGAGAGCACCAGCCCCCCATGCTGAAAAACAGGGTGTTCCCCGCCGATTCCTTTCAACTGGTCCACGATCGCGCTCACCTTGACACCGGCTCTTAGCGCCAGTGAAACCAGACGCCCGATGGCCTCGGTCTTGGCGGTCGTCGACCGGCCTGATTTTCCGATGGTGGCAAACACCTCGAATGGCTGAGATTCAAACTCCGTCACCGTAACGTAGAGCTGACCGAGGCCGGTCTTGATCTTGGTGGTGAACCCCTCGAGCGTTTCGGGTCGATCTTTGACGGCCGTCATAAAGCCGCTGCTCCCTTTTTTGTCCTTCTCTGAAAAAGAGAGCACCTGGTTTTCCTTGCTGCCGTCGCGGTAAATCGTGATGCCCTTGCACTCGAGCTCATATGCCAGGTTGTAAACCTTGAGAACGTCTTCGGGGGTGGCGTCGCGCGGCAGGTTGACGGTTTTCGAGACAGCATTGTCGGTGTATTTCTGAAAGGCGGCTTGCATCCGCACGTGCCATTCCGACGCAACGTCGTGGGCGGTCACGAATACGCGGCGCACGTCTTCGGGAATATCCTCCAGTTTGGCAATGCTTCCTCTACCGGCAATTCGGTTCATGAGTTCGGAGCTGAAAAATTCGTTTTCTTTGGCAACCTGTTCGAAATAAGGGTTGACTTCGAGCAATTCGTCGTTGTCCATGACGCGCCTGACAAAGCTCAGAGCAAAGAGTGGTTCGATGCCGCTGGAGCACCCGGCGATAATGCTCAGGGTGCCGGTGGGGGCGATAGTGGTGATCGTCGCGTTTCGGTACCGGCAATCCTTTTTGTTTTTAAAGACGCTTTTGGCGAAATTCTTGAAGGTCCCCCTCTTCTCGGCGAGATCCCGTGAGGCCTCCCGTGATTGAAGCTGGACGAAGGCCATGACATCCTCAGCCAACTGCAGCGCTTCCTCGCTATTGTAGGGCACGCCCATCTGGTACAGCATGTCGGCAAACCCCATCACCCCCAGTCCGATCTTGCGGTTGCCCTCCACCATCGCGGAGATTTCCGGCAGCGGATAGCGTGACATGTCGATCGTGTTGTCCAGAAAACGGACCGCCAGCCAGATGATTTCCTTGAGCCCCTCGTAGTCGACGGCCGGAGTTCCGTCTGCAGACGTAACGAATTTCGCCAGATTGATGGAGCCGAGATTGCAGGCCTCAAACGGCAGCAGGGGTTGCTCGCCGCAGGGATTGGTGCTCTCGATGTCACCCAAGGCCGGGGTGGGATTGTCGCGGTTGATGCGATCGAGAAAGACAATGCCGGGATCCCCGTTTTCCCAAGCCTGCTCCACCAGGTGCAGGTAGACTTCAGCCGCATTCAGCTCGCCGACTTTTTGTTTTTCCTTGGGATCGATCAAGTCATAGGAGGTCAGCATCTTGACGGATTCCATGAAAGCGTCGGTGACCCCCACCGATATATTGAAATTGTTCAGATCATGATGGTATTTCTTGCAGGTGATAAAATCGAGAATGTCCGGGTGATCGACCCGCAATATCGCCATGTTGGCCCCGCGCCGGGTGCCGCCCTGTTTGACCTGTTCGGTGGCGGTATTGAAGATTTTCATAAAAGAGACCGGCCCCGATGCCACTCCGCCGGTACTGCCGACCCGGCTATCCTTGGGACGTAGGCGTGAAAAGGAAAAACCGGTTCCGCCCCCGGATTTGTGGATCATGGCCGCATTTTTCAAAGCCGAGAAGATACCGTCGAGACTGTCATCGACAGGCAACACGAAACAGGCCGCCAATTGGCCCAGACGCCTTCCGGCATTCATCAAAGTGGGCGAATTCGGCAGAAAATAGAATTCTGTCATCATCCGGTAGAACAACGCCTCCATCTTCTCTGCCTCTTGGGCGTCGCTGTAATTTGACTCGGCCCGTGCGATGTGGTGAGCCACCCTGCGGAACATGTCCTCCGGGCTCTCGATTACCCTTCCATCGCTGTCTTTTCTCAAATAGCGTCGCTGCAGGACGGTCCGGGCATTATCGGTCAAAACCAGTTCGTTTTTCACAAAAATCGATTTGTCGAGATGTACGGAGGAAGTCGATCGCACCCCATATTCGTTCATTTTGGCACCGATGAGCTTCTCGATAATGGCTGAGTTGATGGTGTCCTGGTCCATCCGGGCGATCTCCTCGCGCAGAAATCGACTGATGGCCATGGCCTGTTCGCTGTTGAGGGCGTTCCGGCGGACCAGCAGATCGGCGAACCGATCGTCGTCCCAGCGGTATTCGTTCAAATCAAAACGACCGTCTGTTGTAATTAACACCTTTCCCTGGTGACGCATTGATTGTCTCCCGATCATCCGGTAACAACGGTTACCGCTGATATGCTTGAACTTAGGGGTTGAAAATGGACGGTAAACAGCAGCTGACGAGCGCTGCCCACCGTTTGTGAACGGAAAATCCCAGCCTTAGCGGTGGTCATTTATTGACGTTAATATATGAATATCACCCAACATGTAGTGTGTCAATGATAATTGACATCAATATCTGGATCTTTATCCCATCCGAGTGGCGCTGATTTCACTGTGGCAAAGGGATCTGTCGCCCGGCGCCTCAGGCATTCGCAAGCTGTATCCCGTCGATGACCACCATTGCCGACACCCTATCCCCTTTTACAGTGCGAAATCCAACAATGAAACAGCGATAGTTCCCCGCCAGACCTGCACCTGATGGACAATCTGAAGGCGATGGGCCGTCATCAGGGCCGTCAGACCGTTGCCGGCCATGAACTCGCGATAGTTGTGGAAATGATCACCCCCGGCGACCATTTCCACACAGAACCCGAGGAGCCTGAGTATAAGTCCGAACGGTAAGCAGACCGGTCCGGGGTGATAATCGACGACCAGCAGCTGTCCTCCAGCCGCAAGAAGCCGCCGCGCCTCTTCGATCACCGCCGATCGCGTAATCGGCGCCATTTCGTGCAGGGCCATGCTGACGGCAATCAGGTCGAAGACCCCTTCGCGGTAGGGCATCCGGGCTGCATCGCCGAGGTACAGGCCGGCGTGGCCATCGAGTTTTTCCCTGGCCTTTGCCAGCATGAACGGCGACCGGTCGATGCCGAAGACCGCGGCTCCTTTAAGGGCACAGCGGACCAGAAAAGAGCCGGTGCCACAGCCGATGTCGAGCACCCGCTTGTTTTTCAGCGGGGGTAACAGTCCTTCGCTGACTCTCCGCAGGTTTCGGAGCATCGGTTCCAAAAAGGCATCGTAACATCCGGCGATGCGTCGATATGAGTCCTTGCGATTCACATTCACAGGTTTGACATTTTGAATTTTGGTCATTGTGGTTTGTCTTTTCATAGGTTGAGCCGTTCAGGGTTCAACGTTCTGGGTTAAAAGCCATAAACAGCTTGTATATAAACAATCCTGGCTTCGTGGTGATTATAAAACAGTTTCACCCAATGGTGTATGTCGAATATTCCGGATCTTGATCAATAGTGTATGCCGTATCCATCGGTTCTAACCTTTGAACCCGGAACCCTGAACATAGAACCGATCAGTTTAAGTTGTTATTTGCGATTTTGAATTTTTCACCGAAACTTAAAAATTTCCTCTTCGATCAAACCGGAGACGGCGGGCAGAGGCAGTGCTGAACGTTGAACCCTCGTATGAAACTACGCCAAAATGGCACGGTTTCTCTCTCGATCAAACTGGGCGCCCCGCCGGCCAGCGGCTGGGCTGAACCTGGAACTGATTAGGTTTGGGCTGATAAAAGGTGGCGTTGACGAATAGATGTAAACTTGAACCGATTCGACATCTGTCAAGCCTCTATGATTTTCTCCGCCAATTTCTGTCTCCCAGCGGCAGTGGTTGCAATAATTCAGAAGGTTGGTTTATAAGCAAAGCCGACCCAAAACCACCCTTCACAGAATGAGACAACGGAAGCCGTTAGTGGAAGCGCAAAGGGACAATTGGCTTTACCTTCGCGACGGGCGCCGGTTGGGATTTCTGGCCTGCGGCGATACGTCCGGTCGGCCGGTCTTTTACTGCCACGGATTCCCGGGCTCCCGCCTGGAGGTCCTGCTGGCGGACCGGATCGCCGCTCAAAAGGGCATACGACTTATCGGCGTCGACCGACCGGGATATGGTCTGTCGGATGACCGCCCGGGGCGCAGCCTGCGCGACTGGGCCGACGATGTGGCCGAACTGGCCGATCGCCTTGGAATCGAACGCTTTTCAATTCTGGGGGTCTCCGGCGGTGGGCCGTATGCCGTCGCCTGCGCTTGCAGGCTGAGGGATCGATTGCTGGCAGTGGGAATCGCTTGCGGCCTTGCTCCGATCACCGCCCGCGGGATCCTGCGCGGTATGACCGGGTTCAATCGGTTCGGTTTGCGGCTGGCCGCCGCAGCGCCCCGGCTGGTCAAACCGTTGTTTTTCCCGGTTGCCGCTCTCCTCAAGCACCGACCGCAGCGAGTGTTGTCCTCCATCGCCCACCGGGCCGGGCAGCCCGACCGTTGGGTCCTCAGCCGCCCGGAGGTCCGGGAGATCATGTGCCTCAGTTATCGCGAAGCGATGCGGGTCGGCCTTTCCGGAGCCGTCCGCGACGTCGTTCTCTACAGCCGGTCGTGGGGCCTGAATCTGACGGAAATCACGGTACCGGTCAATCTCTGGCATGGTGAGAAAGACCACATCGTTCCACCTGCCATGGGAAGGTGGCTGGCAGTTAACATTCCGGGGTGCCAGGCCCGGTTCTACCCGGAAGAAGGTCACTTCTCTTTAATAACGAACAGGATGGACGCCATCATCGATTTTATAAGGGCTTAAGGGACGTTCAGTCGCCGATGATCACGTTTTTGAGCTCATCGGTGTCATCAGGCTTGATGGGGAAGTGGGCCGTCAGAATTTGACCGATTTTGCCAATCCCCTCGCAAATGGCATCGGCTTGGCGGTGTTTCTTTATGCCGCTGACGATCGATGCGACCACCTCTTGCCACACATCCGGTGTCAGCTTTTCGTCGATGCCCCTGTCGGCCAGCACGCAGACCCAGCGCTCGAATACGGATATAAGGACGAGAACGCCGGTGGCATCGCGTGTCCGGTAGAGCCCGTTTTTGAAGAAAGCGGTGACGGCCGCCTCCTTTACTTCGGCTTCGATTTCCTTGGTGGAGATGAAACGGCGTTTGAGCCACAGGCTGCGTTTGACCACTTCACGCGCAAGTGGGAAAAGGATGAATAACAGGCCCAGGAATACCCAGACATTCCGTGTGCCTGCCCAGAGCCAGCCGCCGACCAGCGGCATCAGGACCAGTGCCGCCGGCAAGGCAAAAAATATAGCGCCTATGGCATCCGCCTGCGGATAGTGGTCGCTGGAAGAGACGACCATGACCACAATTTCGCCGGAAGTCCTCTTTTCGGCCTGCCGGATGCAGTCATCGAGACGACCGCGATCGTCTTCGCTCATAAAATCTTTGGCCAAATTCCGCATATTTTTGTCCTATTAATCATCACGGGTCGAGGGTTCGAGGATTCAAGGGTCCGCGTTTTGGTTGAAAAAAAGGGTTCCAAGATTCGGGAATTGAGGATATGATTAAAGAAAGGGTTTCAGGGGATTAAAAGCTCGATTCCTTGACCCCTCGAATCCTCGAACCCTCAATATTTTCCTACCACCCCCCGGAGGCACCGCCGCCGCCGAAACCGCCCCCGCCACCGCTGAAACCGCCGCCACCGCCGAAACCGCCCCCGAATCCACCGGTGTGACGGCCGCCGTGAGTGTACCCGCCGGGAAAGCCGCCACCGCCCCCCGAAGCGTAAAACAGCGTCGAGACGAAAAACCCGAAGAACAAACCGACGGGGATCAGCAACAGCAGATGGGGCCATCCGATCGAAAAGGACAAGGCACCGAAAACCGGTGCCAACAGGCCGCCGGTCAAGACCCCGACCCATCGGTTGATTCGGCCCAGACGGCCGATCACGAAAAACAGCACGATAAAGAAAAAGACAGCCGATCCGCCGCCGGTCTCCGGCCGCGGCGCATCGCGCCCGCCCTGCAGGCCCTCGAATTCCCCCTGCACCGCCTGGATCATCGCGTTGACCCCGTTGATGATCCCCTGTTCGAAGCGGCCGGCCTTGAACTCCGGTACGATCACAGAGCGTATGATCCGACCCGACACGGCATCGGTGAGGCGGCCCTCGAGACCGTACCCCACTTCGATCCGCAGCTTACGCTCCGCCTTGGCCACCACCAGGATGGCGCCGTTGTCGCGTCCCTTCCGGCCGATCTTCCACTGCTCGGCCACCCGGATCGAAAAATCCTCCAGTGCGTCGCCCGCCAGAGTGGGAATCGTGAGCACCACGATCTGGGTCGATTCCGCCTCTTCGAAGCGCTGCAGGGTCGCCTCGAGGAGGCGCTCGGTCGCCGGCGACATCATACCGGCGTAGTCGTTGACCCGTCCTTTGAGCAGCGGGGCATCGAGCGCAAAGCCCGAGACGCCGTATAGCAGCCACAGAAATGCGAAAATACTGCAGAGGCGACCAATCGTGCGGTCAGAACGATATCCGGCGCACAGGTCTCCAGATCCGGCGGCCGTCCGATAGATTCGGCCTCGTTTCAAGACGGGTTACCTTTCATCCATTTCTCTTAAAACTTGACTTTCGGGACTCCCGCGGCCCCTTCTTCGGCCTTGAAATAGGCCTTGCGGTCAAGGTGCAGAAGCAGACTGTTGGTCAGGCTGTAGGGAAACTTTCGGATCGATGCATTGAAGGTTTCCACCTCCTGATTGTAGCGCTGTCGGGCGACGTTGATACGATTTTCCGTACCCTCCAGCTGGTTTTGCAGATCTTGAAAAGCCTGGTTGGCTTTGAGGTCCGGATACCGTTCCACCACGACGAGCAACCGCGAGAGGGCCGAGGAGAGTTCCCCCTGGGCTTGCTGAAGCCGCTGCAGCGCGGCCGGGTCGCTGAGTTCCTGAGGGGTAACCTGCACTCCGGTGGCTCTGGATCTCGCGGCCGTAACCGCCTCGAGGGTTTCCTTCTCGTGAGCAGCATAGCCCTTGACGGTCGCGACCAGGTTCGGAATCAGGTCCGCTCTGCGCTGCAATGTGGACTCGACATCGCTCCAGGCACGGAAGACCTTTTCCTCCTGCTGCTGTAGCTGGTTGTACCCGCAACCCGAAATAAAGCCGACCACAACAACAATCACCAGAAACCCGTTGAACGCTCGCCGCATGTTTACCTCCAATCACTCGGTTGGTGTCCATCGCAAACCCCTCGTCAAGAGTTCGAAAGAACAAGATGATAGCCGTCAGGACGGATACCGGTCGGCCTGATCATTTCAGGGCAAAGCCTTCAGCCCGTCTTTGAGAACCAACGCACCGACCGGACAGGTGTCGATACAGGCCCGGCAGGTCGCACAATCACTCCGGACTGAATCGGTTCGACCGAAAAAACTGACGACCGTATCGAAGCCGCGTTTGGCAAAGGTCAACTCCGGCCGGTCGCTCGCCTTCCGGCAGATCGCGACACACCGGCCACACAGGACGCAGCGATTGGGATAATAATCGAGGCAGGGGTGGCGATCGTCGATCGGCGGCTCTTTCAGGCGACGCCGCAACCCTTTGGGTTTCAAACCGACTTTGAGAAATCGAGCCAAATGTTGCAGGGCGCATTTACGGTTGGCAGGGCAGTTTTTGCAATCGACCTCGTGCACCGAGAGGAGCAGTTTCAGTGCAGTTCTCTGCAGACGCCGGACGGCAGGCGTATCGGTTCTGACCACCATCGCTTCCTGAACCGGTACACTGCACGAGGCAACCGGGCGGTCGACGCCGTCTATTTCGACGAAGCACAATCGGCAGGAAGCCGGTGTCGGATCAACCTCTTTCAGATAACACAGGTTGGGAATGGTGATCCCGTTATCCAGGCAGGCCTTGAGAAGCGACGTGCCTTCCTGCACCTCGATCTTTTTTTGGTCGACCAGAATCGACGCCATGAGAGCGATTTCCTGGGGCCTAAAGTCTAGTCACACATAAATTGTCTTATCGAGTGCCCATCCGCGTTCTTTTAAAGGCTGGGCTGAACGTTGAAGCTTGAACCGGGAACCCTATGCGCGTTCAATTTCATCGCTCAAGGCAGTCGAAACACCTCAATGATGACACGACACGAGCGCCTGCGAGCTTCTATGGTTTGTCTTTGGACAGCTCCGGCGGCCGTTCGACGATCGGCGCCAGGTGCGGCGGTGAAACTTTCATTACGGCCCGGTATTCCGGCGGGCAGGCCACCCTGCACTCGCCACACTTGACGCACAGGGACTGGTCGATCCCCTTCTTGCGGTTTCCGGTGGTAAACACCGCATCCACCGGACAACATCCCTCGCAGACATCGCATCCCCGTGCGCATCGGTCCAGGTCGATATAAAACGCGATCAGAGGTCGGCACATCATGGCCGGGCATCGCTTTTGATCCACGTGGGCCGTATAATCGTCCGCAAAATATTTAAGCGACGTGAGCACCGGGTTCGGGGCCGTCTTGCCGAGACCGCAGAGGGACCCCTGTTTAATGTCCTCACTCAACTGCTGCAGCTGCTGCAGATCGGCCGGCTGCCCCTCCCCTTCCGTCAAGCGTTTTAACATCTCCAAGAGGTGGTAGGTGCCGATACGACAGAAGGTGCACTTGCCGCAGGACTCTTTCTGGGTGAAGTCGAGGAAGTAGCGGGCGACATCCACCAGACAGGTGTCTTCGTCCATGACCACCATGCCGCCCGAACCCATCATGGCCCCGGCCGCGATCAGCGAGTCGAAGTCGATCGGCGTATCCAGAAAGTCCTCGGACAAGCATCCGCCGGAGGGCCCACCGATCTGAACCGCCTTGAACTTCTTCTTGTTCGGTATCCCGCCGCAGATATCGAAAATCAGGGTCCGCAACGTCACCCCCATCGGGATTTCCACCAAGCCCGGATGGGTCACGTTGCCGACAACCGAAAAAATCGCGGTTCCGGAGCTGCCGGCGCTGCCGATGCCCCGATACCATTCGGCACCGTTTTCAATGATAGGCGGAACCGAAGCCAGGGTTTTGACGTTGTTGATGACCGTCGGCTTGTCGTTCAATCCGGCGTCGATCGGATAAGGTGGTCGGTGAAGCGGCATCCCCCGTCGGCCTCCGACCGACTGTATCAGCGCCGTTTCCTCACCGCACACAAAGGCGCCGGAGCCCTCGAAAACGCCGATATCGAAATCGAAGGCACTATCGAGGATGCCCTCTCCCAAGAGCCCCAATTCCTCGGCCTGCGCGATGGCCTTGCGAATGATCTTGACGGCGAGAGGGTATTCGGCCCTTACGTAAACGAGCCCGTGTCGGGCACCGACGGCAAAGGCGCAGATAATCATGCCTTCTAAAACCTGGTGGGGATTGCTTTCCAGAATCGTACGGTCCATGTAGGCACCGGGGTCCCCCTCGTCGGCGTTGCAGATGACGAACTTGCCATTGCCGGCAGCCCGACGGGCCAACTCCCACTTGGTCCCGGTGGGAAAACCGGCGCCACCCCGACCCCTCAAACCGGATCGCTCGATTTCCGCTATGATTGCCTGCGGGGATCGTTCGAGAACCGCTGCCAGGGCGGTGTAGCCGCCTTCGGCGAGATAGTCGTAGATGTCTTCGGGATCGATGCGGCCACATTTTTCCATGACGACCCGTTTTTCTTGATTGAAGCGGGGAAACTCCATGACGGAAGGAATCAGGTCGTTGGCAACAGTGGCGCCGAGGATGTGTTCCAGCCGCGGATCACCGCCTTCCAGAAAGAGCTTGGTCAGCATCGCGGCCTTGCCGGGGTTGACCTCGGGATATAAAATAGGCGGAAATCCCGAAGCCGGGTGGTCGATCACGACCACCGGCTCGGCGTAACAATGACCGACGCAGCCGACAAGGTGGATGCGGGCGTCGATACCCCGTTCCGCCAGGGCCTGTTCGAAGGCGGCCCGGGTTTCAAGGGCACCGGCGGCTATGCCGCAGGTGGCCATGCCGATATGGATCTTCGGTATCGGCGCCGCGTCAAAAGCCGTCTTCCGTTGCCTGGCCTCGGCTTGCATCGCCCGAAAACGCTTGTTGGATGTGTCAAGATTGGGTGGGTTCATTTTTTTGTTCGGCGCGTGCCTTGATCCCTTTTTCGATTTCGACCCTCATGATGAGCCCCTCGACCTTACTCGGTGCCATGTGACCCTGGACCGTCTCGCCGACCAAGGCCACCGGTGCCAGAGCGCAACAACCGACACAGGCCACTCGCTCGATGCTGAACTCGCGGTCCGGTGTGGTCTCCCCCTCCTTGATCTCAAGCTTGCGTTCGAAATTCTCGAGGATGATATCGGCGCCCTTGACATGGCAGGCGGTTCCCAGACAAACCTTGATCGGATTTTTCCCGGGCGGGTTGAACCGGAACTGGTTGTAAAAGGTGGCAACGCCGTATACTTCGGAGGGAGAAACACCCAGATAATCGGCCACCAGGTCGATGGTCTCCGGCGGCAGATAGGCGAGTCTTGCCTGGAACATCTGGAGAATGGGGATCAGTTCGCCGCGTTCCTTCGTGAATCGAATCAATTGGTCTTTAAGATCGTCGAGAGTTCGCGCTTCTTCGGCGCTGAGCTCAGGATCCATAGAAACTCCTACACGATGATCGCATCCTCGTTTCGCATTTGCCGGCGGGACCGATGCCAGATAGTTTCCGTCCCTAAATGGCCCTTTCCCGCAATTCCCCGCCTGCTTCGGTACAGATCGGCGCAATCACGCTAAAGACGTCACAATTCTACGGAATCTTTTGTGCGGCATACAGAACCGTCTGCCTCCGCGCAATGCCGCCGATCTCCTTGAACTTGCGAAAAATTGCACATTTCTGGATCGGAAACTTATCGGTGCCCTTTATGAAACCGCGGATGGGCACCAGACAATCATCTTACCGAAACCGGCCTGTTAAATCAATGGCGCGTTAAATCTTGTCCAACGCACCATAAGCGGCCTGAATACGGTCCCGCAACAAAAAACAAAGCCGTTCCAGGATGTTGAAGCCCAGGGCGCTGTTGCTGGTCATCAACTCCCGCAACCGGGCCCCCTGCATGACGAGTACGTTCGTCGGCCGCTGGCAGACAGCCGTCGACATCACGATGTGAGGCTCGTTGAGCAGTGTCGACCAGCAACCCAGCACCCGGCTCTTGCCGAGTGTTTCGATCACGACATTTCCTTTGCGGTTCCCGATCGACATCGAGCGTTCCAGATGCACCAGGCCATCGGATATGATGAACAGATGTTCGCCGAAATCGCCTTGCTGAAAAAGACTGCTGCCGGCCTCACAGGCCCTGACCTCGCAAATAGCCGCTATTTTCTCGATGTCGGCTTTGTCGAAACCCTTGAAGAATTCACATGCTGCCAGGACGTCTTCAATGTTTTGCGGATTCATACTGCAGCCCCTTCGGTTGAGGATGGCGCTGCCGGAACGGTTTCCGTTTCGCGCTCGTAGAGTTGAATCAAGCGACTGCCCAGTGCTGCAGCCAGTTGTTTGAAAAAAAGCACTCCGCTGGAGAGATCCTTTTCCAAAATCGATTGAAACTGTTGCCGGTCGATCTTCAGAAGCGTGGCCGTCTCGGTGCACTCGGCCGAGGCCGAGTAAGTCTGCCGACCGATGAGGCTCGACCATCCGAAGATCTCGCCAATCCGGCAGCTGGTGAAAACCTCGCGACCGGCGTGACCGAGACGCAACGTCACACACCCCTGAATCAGGATATAGAAATGGGTGGCCGGTTCGCCGGACCGAAAAATGATATCGCCTTTGACGCAGGACGTTCTCGAGGCAATGGCCATGAGGTCCTTGATGAAGTTGTGGTTCAGGCCGTAAAAAAGGTCCGCCTGCTTGATGATCATGCCGCACCTCCCATGGAAACGGTTTTTCACTTTCCCGTCAAAGATCCTTGGAGATTCATCTCCGGCGGGTGCGCCCCCTTGCCGCGATGACAGACGCCGATGACGGCGTTATCGGGAAGCAATCGACAAAAACCCGCTTTTCTTGTGCGCGTCAGCCGGTTGCCGAAAAAAGCCGATCATAGTTTTTAAATATAGTTTCAGCTGCGCAATGTCAACTTCGTTGGCGGCCCTCGGAAACATCTTCGACTGAATGTCACTGTATCCTAAACCGATCGGTTCCGGTGGTGCCGACAGATAAAGTTCTCAGGCGTAATAACTGTGACAAATCAACTTGTGGCCTATTCATGCTTGTTTGTAAGATAAAAGGTCCTTTACCTGCAGCGAGTTGAACCCTTTTATCGGATAAATGCCGTGTTTGACTGCAATGACCGGAGGATATCTGGGAAGGAACTCGAACGACCAAGGGCGTGGCAGCGCACAACTACTGGGCTTAACTGTTTTTCTAAAATGTCAGCCTTGAAATGACCGAGGCGTTCGACGAAAAACTGGAATGGCTCGATGAGATGGCGTGCCCGTGCATCTCCAACCTCGAGCTCAACAGCCGCTGCGGTTTCGACATCATGCCGCTGGAGAAATTGGCCAGAGAGCTCAAAAGATGGATCTGGTGATTCCATTCGGAAATCGAAAGTGAAGTGTCACTTTCGAAAGAAGGTCATATGCCGAAGAGAAAAAAACGTTGCTCTAACTCTGGGATTCTGTCAGAGCGTGCCACAGTTGGGGAAGGGTAAAGGGTTTGTCGAGCAGGTCGACGGCATAGCTCTCTTTTTCGGCTTCGATTTCTTTGTTAAAAAATTCCAGAGCGCCGCTCATGTAAATGGTCTTGATGCTGGGATTGTGAGACCGGACGTCGTGCATCAACGCGAATCCGTTTTTCAGCGGCATTTCGATGTCCGTGATAATTAGGTCCGGCTCGAACTGGAGGTACTTGACATAACCGTCCTCCCCGTTTTCAGCGGTCTGGACCCGATGAGAGCTGTGCTGTAAAATACATTTGAGGGATTCCGCCACGTATTTGTTGTCATCGACTACCAGTATTTTCATTTTTTTCACCTTTTCTGTTTCGAATTACTAATACTAATGTCGATGTAAACAGCAAACGCCATGCCATACTTATAACATACCGTATTTTATAGTAATATGAAAATTACCGGCGTCAATCAGGAACTCGGAATGACTGGAATCCCCTGCATCATAGCCGATCCCTTCGTGCGCCAGGGGCTGTGACGGTTCTGTGGATAACCGAACAGGTATAGGACAACTCACCATGGCGGATACAAAATATTTATATTAATATTAAATAGATAAGGAGGAATATAGCAGAAGTCGGCTGTAGCGTGCCGCCTATTATTCGTCTTAGGATCGATGGAGAGGGAACCTAAAAACCCATGTAGGATTTTTCATGCATTATCACATGGTAATGTCAAAAAAGACGTTTGAAGGACATCATTGACATTTTTTGCTGTTCGCAGTATGAGTTTACGGTATTGCGCCGGAACCGATGATACCGTAGCGGTGCTTCAGATCGAGATGATCCCAGGCACCCCGCGAAGAACAATTTCTATTTGATGCACGTGAAAGTCCTTTCGCCGGTTGGCCATGGAAATTGAACGGTTATCCCCGGTAAGGATAACAGGGTTTTTATGATCTGTTATCGTATTACGGAAAAGACGTAAGGCTTCCTACTCCTGTAACACCGCTGAACTCGTACTGCTCATCAGCGCCTCTTCCGACCAGCGCCAGGAAGCATTTTCCGGATGTGATCCCTGCCGACCCGCTTGCGGTCTCTGACTGATTTCACATACCTCTTATCATCAGGACCGGTTTTCAAGCCCGAATCAGCAGGTCTCACTGAAGTGATCCGGTTCTACGGAAATAAAAAAATGAACCGACATCGCATGAATTCAGCCGGTCTCGAGGAGAGAAGAACTGGTATCGACCGGCGGCGAATGGATCCGCCATCGTATTTTGGGCCGGAAAGACGAAAAATCATCGAACGCCGCACCGGCAAGCCGTATCAGGCCGATATGCTGCAGCCGAATCGGTTCATGCAGAAGGCCCAGCTTTTCAATCGGGCAATTCAGACCTTTTTTGGAAAACAGGGTCTCAAGGGCGACCAAACCAATAAAGCGCTCCGCCCGAAATGGTCACGCGAGACGATGCAGCTCACCGACCGGATTCACGAACGGGTCACGATCGAGTCACCGGTCATGGTGCAGGAAGGCGACTCACACGCTATGTTTCCCGGCACCCTTTTGAACTTCAGCAACTCCGGAATGTACATCGAATCTGAAACTGTCCCGAGACTGCGATCAGGAATAATCGTTCACATGCAGAATTATGCCTCGGGTGCCGCGTCACCGGAGGATATCCGTAAATATTACGGCCAGGTACGGTGGAGCCGTAAACAGACCGGCATGGTTGTTTTCGTGCGTTACGGCATCGGCGTTAAACTCATCGATGATATAAATGAATTTGTAAAACTGTTCAGCCTTTAGGGTTCACGCCTCAATCGGCGAGAACCGGATACCGCCACGGCCGAGACGACCTCGACACCTCCCTTTCCTCATTTAAAAATTAACCGTTTAAGTGGCGCGGCCATCGTCGAATTTCCCTGTTGTCCCCAAAAAAACCTGCGCTATTTTACCCAAATGGACTGTGCATTGTAACCCATTCTATAGGGGACACCCATCCGTCTCATAATTGAGAATATCTTTTTAACTATTTGTAATTTTTGTCTATTTTAACCTTGGAGCTGGATTGTAGCGACTTGGCATATTTCCTGCTTTTCTGAAAATGACCACCGGGTCTCGGAAAACTGACGAATTTGGATTTCGAAACCGAAAACACAAAACAGAGAGCAGAATTTATGATGAGAGGGCAGCCGCAGTTTGATATGTCGAAAAAGGAGATAACCCCCATTATCAGCGACCGGGACAAGAGAAAAAACGACCGCATCGACTACACGGCCGGTGCGATAATCGAATCTCTCGATCCAAGCCCTCCGGTAAGCGCCTGTATCGCAAACTACAGCAGCGGCGGTCTGTACTTCGAATCGGACACGCTGATTACACCCGGATCCAACATTTACCTGGGCATATTCGGCTCGCCCTACAGTGAATCAGCGGCCGAATACGAATGCCATCGCGTAAAGATAAAATGGTGTAAAGATCTCTACAATTCGGATTTCAAGTATGGATACGGTGCCCAACACCTCGACCCCATCGGTGCCTATTCCCGAGATGCGATACAGCACTTTTACGATATACCGCGATATCTCAAACTCATGATGGGAAATGGGCGAGAATCACGAAAATATCCGCGCAAACCGGCAGATAAATCAATCATTTTTACATCGGCCGATCAATTCTGTAAAGGCACCATCACCAACATCAGTAAGGGCGGTCTTTTCATTGAGACTGAAACCGGTTTAAGTGTGGGCGACAGGATTAAAATTGCTGTCCCCGGGACCAAGTTCGACAAGGGGCTCATGCTCAGAGCGGAAGTCGTCCGTGCCACGTCATCCGGAATCGGTGTCAAACTAATAGGAATCGTCAAAAAATAGCATTTGATGTTGGTTTATGCGGTCTGTGCCGACCTGAAATTCAGGCGCCCC